>JAVZCK010000009.1 GCA_038874435.1 Thermoplasmata archaeon | reverse complement strand
ATGGCACACATCAGCATGATAGGTATTATACTGAGGCACTGGGTGAGACTTCAATTGGGAATATGGATGCATGGAGACATTACTTAGAAAAGAGAGGGTGTCCCATCTTGCTCCAAATGGGACACACTGCGAATGCTTCCTTTCTACCCAAGGAGGTTTTTATATGCCTCTCCCAAATAAAGATTTGTAATGGCTATTCTTTATGACCCGAGTAGCCAGATACAGAAGAACAACTTAGAAGAGTTTTTCCATTTGCTCAAATGGTATTGCCTCTGCATACAATTTTTCAAACAACTCTTTAAACGGCCTTACAGCACCGAGATGCTTTATAACTAGTGCGACAAAATCCCTCCTCAAACTTAGTGGGTCTTCCAATGCGAGCCACACTTCCTTGTCATCAAAAAGGGCAAATTTACTTGGGACATTCTCAATAAAACGGATGTCGCCCCCTTTCCTATGCAAAATCTTCACAAGTTGGATTATTTTTGGATTCAGTGACTCGGGGTCTGACTGATAGATTGAACGCACCTTCACTCCTTTTTCCAATGCCTCAAATGTGGCAAAGTACTGAACTTCGGAAGGGGCATAGGGTGCCTTTTCTAAAGTTAGAATCTCTACTTCTGCTGCTCTTGCAGTATCTGCATAACTGGCAGCAATTGCGTTCGGGTCCTTCAAAACCCAAACATATTCACCTGTAGGGGCCTCTCTTGCATATTGTCCTCCTATCTCCTTCAATTTTTCCATCAGAAAGTTTGCAGTTCCCTCTCTTCTCGCTATGGTCTCAGTGAGTTGCTGCTTCATTGTTTCAAGGTAGCCCTTCAGAGCAATATCTGGAGAAATCGCAAGATACTTTGTTACCTTTCCTGGGTGAGACTGACAGAAACCCTTTCGTTCAAGGGTCATGAGAACATCATAAACTCTGGTTTTTGGCACCCCGGATATCTCAGAAACCTGGATCGCTGTAATTTCACCCCCTCTTATTAACCCAAGGTAGGCCTTTGCCTCGTATGGTGAAAGCCCCAATTCTTCAAGTTTGGCTAAATACTCGCTGTAATCCTCATCTGCCATACAGTTCACCAGATGCCGTAACATTAATGCGTTGTTAATATATAAACATATCTCAACCGCAAAGAAATAATTTTATTTACCCCTTACCAATCTCTGCGTTGGTGTTTCAATGACCCACAAGGAAATTGTGAAGAAAAAGATAATTGAAAAAAGTGTTAGGCTTGTTGAAAGAAAGCGGATAAAATGCGAGAATGCTGTGTTCATCGAAGCATTTCCTAGCGTTGGCTTAATCGGAAGCATCGTTGGAAATTTTTTGGTGGATAGTTTCAAACTGGAAAGAATCGCAACCATCGTCTCGGATTATTTTCCGCCTGTAGCAATCGTCCGCAACTCCGTTCCCTCCCACCCCGTAAGAATTTATGGAAATGATAAAATGTTTGTTTTTCTGTCCGAGTTTGTACCTGACCCACTTCTAACGAAGGAAATTTCGGACCTCATCCTCGAATTGGCGAAAACAAGAAAATGCTCAATGATTATCTCACCAGAAGGCGTGGTCTATAACGGGTCGCCAGAAGAAACACCTGGAATATACGGAGTGGGTTCTACTCCAAAAGTAAGGAAGTTGCTGGAAGAACACAAAATCACCACATTGAGAGACGGGATAATTTCTGGAATCTCCGGCATGCTGTTGGCAGATGGTGAGTTGAATGGTATTGATGTGCTCTGCTTGCTCGCTGAAAGCAATCCTCGGATGCCAGATGCCAGAGCCGCAATTAGGATTGTGCATACCATCGACGAACTCCTTCCAGATATAGAAATTGATGTTACTCCCCTCGAAGCCCAGGCAGCAATGTTCGAGAAAATGTTTAAGGAATCTGTTGAGAAGGCAAAAATGAGTCTTGAAAAACATGAAATAGATTCCTTCCATACAATGTATGGGTGAATTCTATGTTTGACCCCAGAACTTTTGTCGACGAGAGCGTGAAGAAAATCAATGAAGAGGTGAGAGGCAAGGCAATTATTGCCTGCTCCGGTGGCGTGGATAGCACTACAGCTGCAGCGATTGTGGCAAGGGCAATAGGAGAACATCTTCTTGCTGTCTATGTTGACACTGGTTTGATGAGAAAAAATGAAACACATGATGTTGAGACTACACTTAGGAAACTTGGGATTAACTACAAAATCGTAGATGCCAGAAAAGAGTTCATTGATGCATTGAAGGGTGTTGTTGACCCAGAGGCAAAGAGAAAAATCATTGGAGAGAAATTTATTAGAGTGTTCGAGCGAGAAGCGAAAGATTTTGGTGCAAAATACCTTGTTCAAGGTACGATTGCACCTGACTGGATAGAAAGTGGTGATGGATTGAGGGACACAATTAAGTCGCATCATAATGTTGGGGGATTGCCCAAAGAGATGAATTTGAAGCTGGTAGAGCCGTTACGTGACCTATATAAAGATGAGGTTAGAAAAGTGGCCGCATATCTTGGCATTCCAGTGCACGATCGACAGCCATTTCCTGGGCCAGGTCTAGCAATAAGGGTTTTAGGAGAGGTTAATGAGGAGCGTTTAGAGATCGTTCGTGAGGCATGTGCGATCGTAGAAGAGGAAATTGAGGCAGCGGTGAAAGATGGAAAGATGCAGAAGCCCTGGCAGTACTTCGCCGTTTTGCTACCCATCAAAAGCGTTGGGGTTCATGGAGATGTTCGCTCCTATGGCTACACCGTAGCTGTGAGGTCTGTAGAGTCCATAGACGCTATGAGTGCAGAATATTCAAAAATTCCCCATGAAGTTCTAGAACGGATCTCAATAAGAATTACCAACGAACTTAAGGAGAAGGTAAACAGAGTTGTTTATGACATTTCCCACAAACCGCCTGCTACTATCGAGTGGGAGTAAGAATTAGGCAATAAAAAAGATTTTATTCATCTTTGCTGTTGGCTTCACTATGGACATTGAAGAAAGCGTCAATCTGGTAATGCGAAACACCGCAGAGGTTGTAACGCTGGAAGAATTGCGAGAAATTCTGCAAACTGTGGAGAGTCCAAAGGCATACATCGGGTTTGAGCCATCTGGATTCATGCACATTGGCCACATTATCTGTGCAGAAAAAATAAAGGACTTGCAGAGGGCAGGTTTCACTGTTACGATTCTTCTCGCTGACTGGCATGCCCACATAAACGACAAGCTTGGCGGTAATCTTGAGAACATAAAGATTGCGGGAAATTACATGAGAGATTCGTTTCTGGCTCTCGGTGTTGACCCTGGGAAAACCAAGTTTGTTTTTGCAGAGGAGCTTGTGAACTCAAAGGACTACTGGGAGAAGGTAATTCTTGTTGCAAAAAATTCAACGCTTTCCAGAATAAAGAGAACACTCACAATAATGGGGCGGCAGGAAGATGAGAGCGAGAGCGACACTTCAAAACTGATTTACCCCTGCATGCAAGTTGCTGACATTTTTGAGCTTGATGTGGATGTTGCCTACGGTGGAATGGACCAGCGAAAGGCCCACATGCTGGCAAGGGAATTGCGTGAAAAACTTGGCAGAAAAAAATTCGTGGCTTTGCACACACCTCTGCTCTCCAGCTTGCAGAGCACAGGGAGAATGGATATTGCAGATGCCAAGATGAGCAAGAGCAATCCTGACTCTTGCATCTTCCTCCATGATGCTCCAGAGGACATAAGGCGAAAAATGAAGAAAGCATACTGCCCGCAGAAAGTGATTGAGGGCAATCCAGTAATTGAGATTGCTAGGCACATTGTGTTTCCGAGGTTCGGAAAATTGGAGATAGTGCGAGACGAGAAATTTGGCGGCAATCTCACATTAAACAGCCCAGAGGAACTGGAAAAAGTGTTTGCTGAGGATAAACTGCATCCTGCAGACCTGAAAGCGGCAGTGGCTGATGCCCTTGTTAAAATCCTTGAAAGCGTGAGGGAATATTATAGCAAAAATGGCGAGAATCTGGAGAAGTTAAAGAGAATAAAGGTGACGAGGTAAAAGGAGGTTGGTGTATGAGACCATTCTTTCTGCGTGTAAGCTTTATTCTTGCAACCATATTTCTCTGTATATTTCCAGTTTTCCAGTGGCAAACTGAGGGCTCCAATGTGGTTGGTGAGAACGGACATACTTTACTGAGCCAGCATTCTCCAATCCACATCATTGGAAACAGCGATTTCACCTCTGCCAATGGTGTTGTCTCTGGTTCTGGCACACAAAGTGACCCCTATGTAATTGAGGGCTGGGAAATAGATGCAAATGGTGGCACTTATTGTATCTGGATTGAAAATACCACTGCGTATTTTGTGATAAGGAATTGTACAGCAAAAAACACCACTGCCAGTTCAGAGCCACAGTATGGTTCTGGTATCCTCCTGATGAATCTCACGAATGGTGTAGTTGAGAGAAACAACCTTACCCAAAACTACATTGCGTTGGGAATTGGAAACTCAAACAATGTTACAATGACAAACAATGAAATTACCTCAAACAATTATCCATTAATTCTCGGAAGTGCCCACAACTGCAGTATTTATGGCAACACAATAAAAAACAATGTGTATGGTGTTTTCATAAGAGAATCTGCCAACATTACAGTAGATGGAAATCTAGTTACGGACAATGGTGCCTGGGGAATTCTACTTTATTTCACCTGCGACACGGACATTTTAAACAACAATGTTTCCAACAGCTGGTTCCATGGTATTGTTCTTCTCTCCTCTAACAACAACACAATTTTCTACAACACAATTGCAAACAACGGAGGTTATGGAGTAAACCTAACCGAAAACTCTACTGGAAATCAGATATACTACAACAATTTCTTCCAGAATCACGGTGCAGGCAAAGGAGTAAGTGGAAAATGCCAGGCACACGATGATTCTGGAAACAACTCCTGGTGCTTTGCGTTTGGAAGCATAAAAGGAGGCAACTACTGGAGTAACTGGGATGGCAGTGGCTGGGGCAGTGCAAATGCCTACCCAATTGACGGCGGTGCTGGAGCAAGCGATTGGTATCCTTTGGGTAGCCCTGTGCCAGAGTGCTCCCTAATGCTTCTGTTTGCGATGTTTGGGCCGTGCCTCCTTGCATCTTGTATACCCATCAGAAAGAGACGAAAATAAAACCACTATTCTCCATCCTCCTCAAGCACTTCCTCCTCTGTTTCTCCCTCCTCTTCCTCCTCCACAACTTCCACATCAACTGGCATAAAATCCATCTTTATGTCCCAATCTCCTGGCAGTGCCTCAGCCCCCAGCACATGCACAGGGTCAATTCCAGAGATAAAATAATCAAAACCCTCAAAGTCCTCACTCACCTCGCCCACAGAAAACTTTATCACAGTGGATTTTGCTGGCGGGAGTGATTTAATCAGCCACCCAATTTTCACATTCTCCAGATTCTCATCAATTCTGGGTTCCACACTTTCAGGAATAAGTTTGCCCTCCTCAATCTCAGTATAAACCCTGAATGTCTTTGCCTGGCTCATGTAGTTTGTCACTGTTAATTTTATCTCTGCTCTGTCACCTTTCAGTTCAAAATTTTCTTCCACATGCACCACATCCATTATTTTTGTTATGACTGGTTCTAGTGGAGGCATCGGTTTTCCGAGCATCTTCGAACTCTTCTCTGCAATTTTCGGTAAAATCTCTCTGATTATCTTGAACTTCTCCATTGATTTCTGCTTTCTTGCGGTTTTGCTCAGGTGTGTTTTCAATCTCCGCCCGCACTGCATCAACGCCAGCTCGATTTCTCTGCTGATCTCAGGGATGTCTGCAATCGCTTCCTTTGCCTCAGAAGTGAATGGCACTTTCGTGGAACAAACATGAATTAAAATTATTGCTGGACCTATGGGCACACCCTTCCCTCCTCTCTGCTCAAGCCCGTAGCGTCGCCAGTCCACGCGCTCAACTGCAAGCGTGCAGAGGCAGGAGCCCTGCTGGAAGAGCAGAGGCACTCTGTTCGCAAACCGTAAAATTTGCACCGGTTGATCTGCAGGAATCTCACCTCCATAAACCATTCCCACCTCCACGATGAACGGATTCCCCTGATAAACTGAAGGTGGTCTTGTTACAGGTGGTGCATAAAACGCTGGCTTCAAATTCCCTAGCACATTCTTAAGCCCTTTCCTTATCAGTTTTTCCCCAATGGGCGAGAGACATTCTGCAGATGGGGGCATCAACTTCACATTTCCAAATGCAGAAATTAACTTCTGCATCTCCTCCTGGGTGAGCGTCTTCACCTCTCTCTCCCCTGCAATGCCTGTTTTCGCAAGGACCTCATCAGCCACCCTCTTGCTTACAGACGAAAACTCAGAAACCAGAAACTCTCTAACCGTTTTCTTTTCTGTCTCTTTCACCATTCTGGTGAGAATTCCTATTTCAAGCCCATATGGATGTATCTTTATCTCTTTTGCCTGGGGTGGCATTTCCTGGCTCACTCTGTCGAAAACAATTGTGTTTCCATCTGGCTCTACAAGCGTGATTTTTGCATGTGGGTTCACAATTGCAGTGTTCCTCAGATACTCCATTACTGACTGCCTTCCCCGAAAGTACCTGCCCTTAAGTTCAATTTCGACACTTGTCCCGTGTTTCCTGTCCCAGATTATCATGTCCCTGCTCACAATTTCTGGTAGATTCTGCTTTGTGTCAATCTTCAGCTCCATGAGATGCGCAGCATCCTCCTCTGCAATCTTTGAAATCACCTTTGCTGGCTTTCCCGTAGTTAGCTGACCATAGAGCACAGCTGCAGAGATGCCAATTCCCTGCTGGCCTCGACTCTGTCGCACAGCGTGAAATCTTGAACCATAGAGTAGGCGAGCAAACACATTCGGAATCTGCTTTTTAACAATCCCAGGACCATTATCATCTACTGTAAGAGAGTACACCTCTTCGCTCTTTTTCGTGATTTTCACAGTTATTTCTGGCAGAATGTTTGCTTCCTCACAGGCATCCAGCGAATTGTCCACAGCTTCTTTTACTGCAGTGAGTAATGCACGATTTGGATTGTCAAAACCTAAAATCTGGCGATTCTTCTCAAAAAATTCAGCCACGGAAATTTCTTTTTGCTTCTTCGCAAGTTCCTCAGCAATGGACACCTTTGCCTTTCTCATCAAACCGATGAAGATTTCTGGGTATATTATGGTTTTTAGTCATAATGTGGTATCTAGAGCAGTATTGTATTATCTGGTTATCCAATATTTCTGCCCATGAGGCATAACTTTATGAAGTTTAAACTTAATTGAAAAAGTATATGTATAAAAACAAATTAGCTTACGCAAGTTTCGCACATACTCTTAGTAAATTTCACGATGTGTGAAGTTATGTCGGAAAAGTTCAGAGAATTTGTGGAAATGGCAAAGCTCTTCAGTGAACCTGTAACAGTGAAAATTCTAGAACATCTATACCTTAACGGAGAGGGAACCGCGACGGATGTAGCCAAAGCCCTCAAAATTCACATTGCCACTGCGAAAAAATATCTGAAAAAGCTTGCAGAGAAGGGTATTGTCCAGGAAGAGATAAAGCGGAAACACATAAGGAAAACCGAGGTTTATTCATTAGCAAAAAAACAGGTAGTGCTTCTCCTCAATCTGGAGGTACTCTCGCTGGATGAGGGTAAGCTTGATATCCTGGCAAATTCCCTGCTTCAATCCTATGCATCACTTTTCAGCCAGCACCTGAACACGAACACAAAAAACCCGTACGAGGTGCTCTCTTTGATAAAAACCAGAGTAGGAAGCACAGCTGCAGAGGTTGTGCTCAACCATAGTGTAAAGAACTTATCCCGAGAGGTGCTGGAATATCTCACAAATAAAGAAGTGATAAAGCGACTTGAGGAGATGATTAAATGCAGAGAGTAAAATCAGGAATTCCCGGCTTTGATGTGCTTACCGATGGTGGCTTTGTTGAAGGCACTGTCAACCTTGTTTCTGGAGTGGCTGGAAGTGGTAAAACCCTTTTCAGTGCACAGTATGCTTTCTTCGGTGCTCGTTTCCTCAACGAACCCAGTGCGGTGATTACAATAGAAGCCCCTAAGGAGGACTATCTTCAGGCAATTTCCGGATTCGGAATGAATCCCGAAGATACAGACAAGTTCTGGCTCATAGACCTTGGTGAGATATGTGGAGAGGAAATTCAGCTTGATTTCCCTACACTCCAGCAATTTATCGAGGATTTTCTAGAAAGGCAAGCAATCAAGCGACTTGTAATTGATTCCATCACAGCTATTGGGCTCCATTACCGAACCGTAGAAGAATTCAGGGAGCATTTGTTTGGTTTTACCAGATTTTTAAAGAAAAAGAGGGTTACTGCAGTGCTCACAACTGAAAGCATTGAAAACGGACCCTACACGCGGTTTGGAGTTGAGCAGTTTGTTTGCGATGCATTCATCGTCCTTGGGCTTGAAGAGATAAAAGGCACTTTGAGAAGGACAATATTGATAAGAAAGATGCGTTTTACAAAGCATGATACTGCAAAACACCCCTTTATAATCGGAGATAGAGGACTGGAGATAGGTGCAAGTGAGAAGGTGGTCTGACGCTGGAGGAGTTTAGAAGAACAGTTCAAGAACTTCTTCGAGAACACAGGAACCTTATCCATCTAGATATGCTTAGAGTTGGGATAAGGAAGGTAGCAAAAAAGCATCCCATCCTCTCTAACCTCGTGGTCACAAAGGACCTGGTGATAAGATTTCCTGTTGAGGATAGCGAGGAAGCGTTGAAGGCACTAGGTGAAATTTTTCCTGTCGTTGTGGAAGTTATTACCACAGTTCATGGAGAAACCGCAAGAAAAAAGTTTATCACTCGCATCAATGAGTTGGATGATGAATTCAAAAAGTATGTGCCAGAATCACTTTTAGTCAAAGAGGAGAAGTTCCCAGTAGAACCTGTCTCTGAAATATATACACTAATTTTTACAGAAATTTTAGAAACAAATAACTGGAAACTCAGCGAGGAACTGAACGAGATTTTCAGAGAATTCATGGAAAAGAATCCTGGTTTCCATGCAGAAGCAAAGGTGGGAAAAGTAATAATAAACACAGACAAAATCAACAGAGAGAATGCCATAAAAATTTTAGCTGATGCTTTTTCCAGGTTTTTTAAAATTTTCAGTTTTGCAGAGCCAGAAGCAAGAAAAATCACACGCAAAATTTGCGAAGAGATTTACGAACGATACAGGGAAAAATCGGAATACAAAGTTGTGCTAAACGACATCTATTTCGGTGCCTTCAGTGACACGATTGAAATCCCTGGTAAGCTCAGTGAGATGCTGAAAGAGGTAGACAGAGGAACAAACTTTTTAGTAGTTGCATCTGACACTGAAATCCTTCTTCCGCTCTATTTAGACCTCTTCTCTGTCTTCCTGAAGAGCGAGGGTGCACTTGTGCTCACATGCACGCGCATTTCCGCTCAGAAGTGGCTCGACTTTCTCAAACTTGGAATTCCAGATGTTGAAAAAAGAATTGGAAAGAGTATCATACTTGTTGACTGGTGCACCCACAAAACCAAGAAAGTGGTTGGTGTCGAGGAAAAAGATGGAAAAATCGTGTGTGATGGAGATATTGCAAACTTCGGGATGGGCATAACTAAAGGCCTGGAGACAGTGGCAGATTTTCCAAAAGTTCTTGCAGTGTTTGATTTCCTAGACGAAAGCCTACTTAGATATGATACTGATACAGCTATCAAATTCTTTACTACTACCTGCATAAAAATTTCAAATGCACGGGCTCTTGCTATCCATACTTGCACAAAACTTTTCCCAGACATAGAAAATCTATCAGATGGGCTATTCTCTGCGGAAGTCGTAGGTACTAACTTAAAAGTCAAGATCGAGCGATACAGTGGTGAGTTTTTTGTTCCTGAGATTGGTTTGGAAGTCCTCGGAAAAGGTGAGAGAGGAAGGGAGACACCTGGTATTGATGTTGTGGACAAAGCAGGCATGAAGTATGGCCTTGTGAATGGTAAGAAATTCCTTGGTCAGCCCTTGATAAATGGAAAAGGACTTGTTAATGGTAAGGTGAATGGAAAAATCAAAACTCCAAGCGAGGCAATCCTGAGCCAGGGACTTGTGAATGGCAAAAAACTTCTTTTAAAGACGGGGCTAATAAACGGCAAGGGTTTGATAAATGGAAGGGGATTGATAAACGGAAGGGCATTGGCTTATGGCGAAAAGCTGAAGCGTGAGAAACAGAAAGAGATTGGAAGGGCATTGCGAAAAAGAATGGCTGCACTGATTGCCTTGCTTCTCTTCCTTCTCCCCCTCCTAGGATTTTTCCTGCTTCCCAAACCACCAGTGGTAATTGATGGAGATTTCAGTGACTGGCAGAATCTCATTGCCGCACAGCAAGTTACCCTATATGGAAAATGGAATGGAAAGAACATAACAACTGCCTCCTCTTACTTCTTTGACGGCAAGCTATACTTTACAATCGGCTTCACAAGAACCACTTTCTTTGGCGAGAGAGCAGAGTGTGTTGTTGGATTTGTGGATGAAGATGGGATTCCAGAGACAGGAGCAAGATTTGAGAGCGGCAATGTGATTGCCGCAGGCACTGGCTATGAGATAGAATTGACTGGATGGGGTGGATTTATTACCTCCTCTGTTTACTACATAATCGCTGGCAACCAGAGATTTGGTCCTTATGACCTTAAATGCGCTCTGGGAAAGGACGGGAAGGCAGTTGAAGGAGTTTTTGTGGCATCCAAAGCACTAAGTGCAAGTGCAGCCCTCCAGTTTGTCTTCACGGATGCAATTTCAGAGGAAGCATCACCCAGATTTGTGAATCCAAAGGGCGCAACTGAAGTTTATCAGAGAATTGTTGCTCCCGATGTGCTCGCTGACAAATCGGATTTCATGCAACTTACAGTTTGGCAGACGGGAAAGCCAACGATGCTCAAAAATCTCTGTTTCAATCTCGTAAACGGAAGCACTGCAAAACTGGATGATTGTAATTACTGGCTCTCGTTTGATGGGACAAATGTAAGTGGTGTTATAGATTACCAGAGTATTCTTTTTCCTCTCAATCTCTCGCTTGAACAAGAAACTGCAAGAAACTTTACTCTGATGGTTGAGCCACTGAATGACAGCAGAGCCACTCTCTGTCTTGAGATTGCTTCTGTGGAGGTGGAGGAAAGCGAAGTTACTGTCTACCCTGTCGCTCCTTTCTTCTCTTACATTTTTGAGGCAGAGCAGAATCTTACGATTGATGGGGGCTTTGCTGATTGGGAAGGGATTCCAAAATATGGAGACAGAGAAAATGATGTACGTGCAGGTGTAGGTATGCCAACACCAGGTCGTGAAAACGAAAAGGAAGGCACATCCAGAAATGTGGACATTGCTGGGTTTGGGATGCACACAGAAGAAAACAGGGCATTTTTCTATCTAAGTAGCTATGGAAGAATGCTGGGTGGTGCTGTTGTGCTCCATGATTTTGAGAGGAGAAATGAGAGTTATTTACAGCCAGGAAATGTTGTTGATGTCCATGAGATAAACACCACAATTCCTAACTCAGAGGATGCGTGCATCGTTTACATTGATGCTGACAAATATCCTGGCTCTGGTTACATGGTCGGACCAATTGGTGCCGAATACAAAATTGAGGTTCTTGGCACTGCTGGAAAAGTTAAAAGTGCAAAACTCTATGGATTCCAGGGAATTGCGAGAGGTGAGCAATGGCTCTGGCATGAACTAAACGCAACCATTCTTGCGGTGCCTGATGCCTACAGAATTGAAATTATGGCTTCAACAAATCTTCCAAAGGAGGTGAATGTACTCTTCTACATGACCAACTGGAAGAAGGAATTTGATTTTTCCGATACAATGCTCAACGAGAACGGGGCATTTTTGGGAACAAGAAATCCGGGACCATACCTGAATGAAATTTCCAATGAATGGGTCGAAATTTATAACCCATCTGGTATTGATCTACACAATTATAGAGTTGTTGTTTTATATCCTAATGAGACATATGCGGTTGTGCACATTACAGAGCACACTACTGCGACACATTATGTTGTGAGCATAGAGGTGACAACAGATTCAATCGTTGCGTTGAGATTTAGTACAACCACGATAGACAGTGTTACAATTCCATCTTCCCAATCAGGTGTTTCCTACATCCGCTATCCAGATAGCAGTTCATGGTATGGATGGACGGACATTGCTACAGAAAAGGGTGCTAATGTGCCAGAACATTCGCAAAACATTCTCATTTTTGCCGGTTTAATCTTAATACCTATATTATGGAGGAGAAAATGGCTAAAAAAGAATGTCCGATTTGCGGAACAAAGCTGAAAGGAAACGAATGCCCTAATTGCGGTGTGATAATTCCAGAGGAGGAGGAAAACCTACCTGTTGAGCCATACATCCAGGAAAACAGTGCAGGTGCAGAACAGGTTGAACAGGTGCGGGAGGACAAGGAAAACCAAGAACAGCTTACTGAGAAGGCGGTTTCTGAAACGCTGGTGGAGCAACCGCAGTTAGAACCACAAAAAGAGGTGAAAAAGCCAGAGTTTAGACTGGAAGAACTTCCATTGCCTGAGGTGCTTGCAGAACAAAAGGCGTTGAGCGAACAGCAACGAAACTTCATCAGGAAAATGGAGTTTGACGACACAGCAATCAACACTGTTCCTACAATTGTGGACAAACTGTTTTCAAGAAAGCCCTTCAGAGAAAGATACAAGAAAAAGTTCATCTCCCTTGAAACAGATTTTCTTGTGAACCTTGCTGCATATTCCTTCCTAATCTTCCTTCTGGGCTACTTTCTTGGCTTTCTGTATATCCTGTACACACCGAACAACTTTTTCCTCCTCAACATAGACAGCTTTGCGTTGGTTTACTCTCTGTTTCTCGGGGTGATTTTTGCATCTGCAATATTTGCCGCTAGAAGAGAGATAAAAGGACTGGAAAAAAATGAAAATCGCTTTCTACTCATAACTGCTGTCGGCGTTTTTCTGCTTTACTTTATTCCACTATGTGAAAATTTCTACATCATAATAATTCGAGACTGGCTATTTCGACTCGTGGTTTACATAGTTTTCGCAATTGCCGGTATCTCCCTTCTGGCCTATTCACTCAAAAAATTACCGAAGGTTGAAAACTACAAAATGAATTTTCTTTCTACTCTTTTCCTCTTTGCAGCTATAGTGGGCGGTGGAATTACATTCAAGCATTTGCTCATCACAATGGGTGGAGGTGCACCTCCACCTGCAATAATGACCTACAGCGGTTATCTCCACTTTGGGCTAATAGATTTTTATCTGCTTGGTGTCGTTGGGGGAAATCTGCTCTTAGATTACAAGAAAATCTTAGGAAAACGAGATCAGGTAGAAAATTGGATTGAGTTTGACATAAAAAATGCTTATGAAAGTTGCGTGCATCTAAACTATGTGCTGGCAATGAGATATTGTCTCCGTGCTGAAAAAAATGCGATGGATTACATAAGAAAGATGCTTGAGGAGAAGGGCGAAAGTGTTAACGAACCAAAAATGATTCGGCTGGCAAAAACTACATTTTCGAATTTTGGCGAACTGAAACTGCT
This sequence comes from Thermoplasmata archaeon, assembly GCA_038874435.1. NCBI lineage: Archaea > Methanobacteriati > Thermoplasmatota > Thermoplasmata > Thermoplasmata archaeon. Next base: position 79,916 of record JAVZCK010000009.1, on the reverse strand, counting down.
GAAGGCGTATGCGTTTTACAAGATGGAGAGATACGAGGATGCAGAGTTTGAAGTTTATCATGCGTTGGATGTCGATCCAAACAACGCAATTGCCTGGCTGCTCTACGGAAATATTCTGCATGCAAAGGGAGAGGATGAACATGCAATCAAGTGTTATGCGAATGGCGTGAGGGTGCAACCCTCAATGCCTGAACTCTGGAATAACCTAGGGAATCTATATTTAATAGGGCGCAAATTCGCAGAAGCGGAACGCTGTTACTCTCGAGCGACAAAGCTCAAGCCAGGCTTCAAGGAAGCCCTTGCAAACCGTTCCTATCTCTATCTAAAACAGGAGAAATACGATTTAGCGTTGAAATATGCTGACCTTGCAATGGGGATAAAGCAAAAGAAGAGTAGGAAGGAAAAGAAAAAGAAGAAATAAGTTATTTTGCCAGAAACTTGCAGACCATTGCCAGAACTGTGCCGACAATTGCAAGAGTAGTTGGACCGATTGTAACTGCACTCTGCTGGCCAGCAATCGAAATTATTCCGAACACAAGTGCGATTATTCCGAGTCCTGTGCCAAGCCAGACAAACAGTTTTCCTATTTTCGGATGCTCAATCCCAATCAGCACTGCACCGATTATCACTGCAATTCCACCCAGTGCAGCTATTGCAATCAGAATGGAAAATACCAGAGCAATCATTTCGTTGTTTATCACCTGCAGTATAATGTCTCTTACTGTGCCAAGATAAGCCACTCCACCAACACCTGCCAGTAGTAGGCATACTCCTCCTGCAATTCCTACACCCATCGCTACTTTATTTCTCACCATGGTTTGGGAGATGAAGAGGGGATATATAAAGGCATCAGAGCAAATTCCCATATCCTGCATTCAATTTCTAGTTCTCCCAACACCTACAACTACCTTTATATACTATCTGATTTTGTGAGGTAGGCGTGGTTAATATGTTCTGTCCAAAATGCGGCAGCTTGATGGTGCCAGCATCAGGTAAATGGGTGTGCAGGCGATGCAAAAACGAGGTTCCTATTGATTCCTCACAAAGCCAGACCTTCGAAACACGTTCAAAATCAAAAGAGCTCACAATCATAGACCAGCCCTTGGATACGCTTCCAAAGACCACGGACACAGAGTGTCCGAAGTGCGGTAATAAGGAGGCATATTGGGTTCTGAGACAGACAAGGGCTGCTGATGAGCCAGAAACAAAGATATATCAATGCACAAAATGTGGACATAAATGGCGTGAGTACTAAATCTCAAATTTGTTTACCTGTTCTTTGGCAGCGTTATACCATTTTTCAATGCACATAACAATCATTGCTTTCAACTGTTCTGGTGGGAGTACATAGTATCTGTAATAGTAACCCCCTTTTGGAAGATACTCTGTTTTTCTCTTGCAGAGCCCCTTTGCCATTAGCTGACTTAGTGCTCTGTGGACTGTTGCCTGATGCTTGCCTAGCACATTTGCAAGTTCTTCAACAGTCATTCCTCTGGCCTCTGCCCTCACAAGTTGCTTCAACACCTCGTATTCCAGCGAGCTTAATTTGAATATATAGCGGAGCACCTCACTGCAACTCGCGGGTGGCTTTAATCCCTGCACATGAGGGGATTACGATGAAGGTATAAATGTTTTTCATAAGATTTGTTTGTGGAACCATAACCTTATTTAACCATGTGCATATGTGCAATCGTGCAGGCATTATTCGTTAACAGAAAAAAAGAAATTGCGGAGATAAATAGCGCAGTAAAAAACCTAAAGGAAAGAAACGAAGGATTTGCCATTCTTATCACAGGTGAACCAGGTATTGGAAAAACACGATTGCTAGAAGAAGCAGGCAGAATTGCCACAGAGCAGGGTATCAGTGTCATTCAAGAAAAATGCACGCCTGAAAATAAAATGCCTTTTGGGACTGTGAAGTCATTGGTGATGAAAGGATATGACACACTCCTTGCTAATTCGGATACTGGTGGCTTGCTCCCCCTAGGACTTGCATTTGAAACTGCAGAGAAAGTGGAGCGGGAAAGAATTGTTTCCGAACAGTATAGAGTGTTTGAGCAACTCTATAGTAATCTAGTAGAACTCTCGAGGTCCTCTCCCATTTGCGTGCTAGTTGATGACTTACAATGGGCAGACAGTGGCACAATTTCCTTCTTCCATTACCTTGCAAGGAACATCGGAAAAACAAGAATCATGTTTGTGGCAACTGCATCTGAAGTAGAAGAAACAAACGAGTTCCTTGATAACACAGTGAAAACAATGAATGTGGAGAAAGTTTTGAAAATTCTGAGTTTGAAGCCCCTCTCTGCACAAGATACAGTCCTTCTGATAAAGGGAACATTGAACATGGATTTATCCGACAAGATTCTGAGAAAAATACATGAAAAGACCTCTGGTAATCCCCTTTTTATTTTGGAGATTATGGAAACACTCAAGGAGAAGGCCGCCAAAATTGAAATGCTAGAGCGAGTCACAATCCCTCTGTCCCTCAGTGCCGCGTACCAGAAGAGAATAAAAGCCCTAGATAAAGATATGAGAGAGACGATGTGTCTCCTTTCAATTCTCGGCAGAGAATTCGCATACGAAGACGCTTGTGCAGTAATCGGTCTGGAGGAAGAGGTTATTCTCGAGTGCATTGAAAAGATGATTGCGATGGGATTCCTCGTAGAGAAAGTGGGTACGGAGGAACGATACCTGTTTCTTAACAATCCAGTATACGAGACACTCTACTCAATGGTTCCAAAAACCAAAGCCTCTGAAGTCCACAAAAGAATGGCGGAATATTTAATTAAAACCAAAAATAGGGAAGAGTTTTTCGAAGAGATTGGAAGACATCTAAGCATTGCAGGGTTACCTGAGTGCGCTGAATATTACTTGAAAAGTGCAGTGTACTATCTTAGAAATTTTACAATTGAGGACTGTCTTAGAAATGCCCAGTATGCACTTGAATATGGAGAGAAATTAGGGGTAGCTGATGGACTAAAGGCCAAGATATACAAAACTCTTGGTTATGCATTTTCGGTAATTTCTGACTTCCAGAAAGGAATTGAATATTATGAAAAAGCACTCGCACTCACATTTGATGATAAGGATGTTGCTGAGATAATTTTCCATCTTGCCAACGACTATGTGAAGATGGCGAGGTATGAAGATGCACTATCTCTTTTGAAAAAAATCCCATCATCTGCATTGGAGAATCTAGATGTTAAAGCAGAAGCGTTGTTTGTGGAAGGAAGTGTGTATTTTAAGTGGGGAAAGCTTGAGCAAGCACTGGAAAAATATTCCAAGGCAAGCGAAATTGTGAAAGGTTTAGATAACAAAAAGTTGAGAGCCGATATTCTGAACTCCACTGGGGTCTTATTGCAGCAGATGGGGAACTACAAAGAAGCGGAGAAAAATCTTCTGGAAGCTTATAAGCTTCGGGAAGAACTCAAAAATGTGCGAGAGATTGCAAGTTCATGTAATGGACTTGGACTCTTCTACCTAAACACAGGACACCCTGAGAAAGGCCTACCGTACCTGCTTTCTGCGGAGAAAATTTACCACAAAATCGGAGACGTGTATGGACTTTCTATTGTGATTAACAACATTGGCATTGTACACTGGGCAAGAGGGGAGTACAATCAGGCAATTGAATATTTCAAAAAGGAGGTAGAATACACCACAAAAATAGGGGATAGAAGCGGCACTGGCTATGGACTCTACAACATTGGCACAATTTACGACGAAATGGGTGAAAACCAGAAAGCACTGGACTATTACACACGGGCGGAAGCAGTATTTGCAGAGATTGGAGAACTGAGTATGGCGGGATGTGCTGCAGCTGGTAAAGCATGCATGTTAGCAGCGTTAGGAGATGTGAAAGAAGCTGAAGAGGAGATTGATAGGGTATTGCGAAAATTCATTCATAGCCAAAATAGCGATGATTTAGCTGTGATAAAAATGATGAAGGCAAGGATTCTCACTTATGCTAAAAATTATTCGATTGCAGAAGAATTCTTCCTTGATGTGATTGATTACTTTGAGACACAAGAAAAACTAGGAGATCTTGCGAGTGCCCTTACCTCTTTGGGAAAGATGTACATTAGAGCTGGAGAGATGGAGAAGGCACGCGAATGTCTCGAGCGAGCTCTGGCAGTTAGTGAGAAAATTGGTTCTGAGGTCTGGAAGAACAAGATAAAGGAGTTGCTTCAGAGCATCTGAAACCTTTATCTATGCGCTTGCATTGTTAAAAAAGATGCGAAAGGATTACATGCGACTGCTGGATTTTGCGAAAGATGCAATGGCAAATACCTATGCGCCCTACTCTAAATTCCCGGTGGGTGCTGCACTCCTCACTGCTGATGGAATGATTTATACTGGTGCAAATGTGGAAAACGCTTCCTATGGATTGACTATCTGTGCAGAGAGAGTGGCGATTACTAAAGCCGTGAGCGAAGGTAAAAGGAAATTCGTGGCAATCGCAGTTGTTGGAAATGTAGAAGTTACTCCATGTGGCGCCTGCAGACAATTCATCTATGAGTTTGGCCCAGACATTGATGTGATATATTTAAAGAACAGAAAGGTAGTTGTGAAAAAAATCTCGGAACTAATCCCTGAGGGATTCACCATCGATCGCTCCCAAAGCTAACTCTGCGCGTTGCCTCCAGCCAGCCATATTAAATTTTGAGAACATTTTTTCAGCAGCCCGAAGCAATTTTCTTGCTTCCTCTTTTTCTCCAACTTTTATTTCAAAAATCCCATAGTAATACCGCACCTTTGCCAGGTCTATGAGTTCTCCACACTCCTCAAAATTTCTCTCTGCATCTTGAAACAACCTTTTTGCCTCATGTATATTGCCCTTCACTGTCTCCACTCTGGCTTTCATCGCTTTTACCATTGTAATTTTTTTCCTATCTGATAACTTTTCAGCAATCTCCTGCAACTCCCTCAGCTTTTCTTCACAATACGGCATAGCAGAAGGAGAAAGTGAGATTTCTACAAGGCCATGAATTGGGTTAAATAGATAATCTATCGCCCCAATTCTTCTGCACATCTCCACACTTTTGTTGTAGTATTCTCTAGCAGTTTCATAGTCGCCATACATGCTGTAGACATCACCAATGTTGTTGTAAACAATGGCAGTGCCTTTGGAATCACCAACTCTCTCATAAATGGTCAATGCAGTTTTGTAATGCTCTAAAGATTTGTCCAAAATTCCCATTTCAAAGTATCCAATGCCAAGATTATTATTGAGGAGGGCAATGCCCCAGAGGTCTCCCACCTCTCTCTCTATTTCAAGGGCACGATTGTAGTATTCCAATGATTCGGGAATATTTCCCATCTCATGATACACTACTCCAATGTTATTGCATGTGCCTGCAATTCCCCATCTATCTCCAATTTTTTCGTCAATTTCCAAACTTTTGAGATAAAATTCAAGGGCTCTCCCCAACTCACCTTTGTTTCGGTAAAGCACGCCCAGATTGTTATAACATCTTGATATAGCTACTAGATCATTTTTCTTCTGAGCAATTTCCAAGCTTTTTTTATAGTAGAGTTCACTTGTTTTGTAGTCACCTATATGCCAACACACTACGCCCATTCTATTGTAAACAAAAGAGAGGGTGCTTTCCGTGCCCTCCAGTTTTTCAAGAATCTGAAGAGCTTTGCCTTCCCATCGCATTGCGTCTGTATATCCCCCCTTTCTCTCGTAAAGAACGCCAATCACACTATAAACTTTTGCTAGGTCTTCATCCTCACATTGTTCTTTTCCGGCCTGAAGGATTTGCAACGCTTCCCTCGCACATGCCATTCCCTCGGTGTACTCTCCCTTCTTTATCAAAACCTCCGCCTTTCTGCGAAACAACTCGGCTCTCTCTTTTGGCTCTTTGGCACTCTTCAATGCTTTATCTATCAGTCCTATGCATTCATCATGTCTTGACACGATTTCAAGAGCTTTCAGCACTTTTGGGAGAAACTTCTTTCTTTTTTCTTCATCCGCCGCATTTATCGCCGCCATGTAATTTTCTATGGCCTCATTTACGGAGTACCTTGACATTGCTGCATCACCAGCTTTCATTCCATACTCCTGAACCACTTCTTTGTTATTCAAAATCAAGCCGTGCCTCAGAATTTCTCCAAAAAATCTTTCATCAGTGCTGTAGTCAGCTAACAAATTTGCTAGGGCTTTCCGATGGAGGTAAACCCTTCTCGTGTTACTGAGCATTGTATAGATTGCCTCTGAAAACGTTGAGTTTACAAACTTCCAGAAGGTGCCCTGCATTGCTAGAATCCCTCGCTCCTGGAGATTACAAAGCACATGAGAAACATCTTTTGCTGGAATGCCACAGATACTTGACAAAAGCTGTGGTTCTGCAAACCTCAGAACTGAAATGGTGATGCAAACATCCCGTTCAATTTTTGGCAGCTTCTCAAATTTTGTAAGCACGAGGTTAGAAAGGGTTTCTGGGAGTTTCCCAGATTTCAGAATTTTTATCATGTCCTGCTCAGTTCTGAAAGTATAACTACGCTTGAGATGCTGAAGATATTCTGCGACAAACAATGGGTTCCCACCCGTAACTTCGTAAATTAGACGCTCAAGCTCATACGATAACTTTATGCCTGTCACCATGCAAAAAATCTCTCCTACTTCTTCTGGAGAAAGATTCTTCAAAACAAGTGTCTCTATAATTTGCTCCAACTCAATCTGATGGAGAATCTCTTTCCAGTTCTCAGGGATTACACCGCTCTCAGTATTTAGAGTTCCCAAGAGCAATATTTTTGCTTTTTTGATGTTTCTAGCAATGTAAAGGAAAAGTTCAATTGTAGCTGTATCTGCAAGATGAAGGTCATCTATAAACAATACGACTGGCTGTTTTTCCGCATATCTCTTTAGCCCGAGTAACAGATTCTCAAATAGATTCAGCTTTTTTGCGTCATGTATGCCTTGAGCCCAGTCAATTCCATCATATTTTCCTGACCTCATCAAGTTTCCACATTCAGATTTAATTGCTTCATGCTCCCCTACCTGATTCCTTATTAAAATTCCTTGAAGGTCACGAACGAGGGTCTCCCTCACCCTTCCATATGTGATAACACACAGGTTTAGATCTCCGTGGTTCATGTGTATTGCCTCATAATTTCCATATCTTGTTATTCTAACAGACCCTTCTTCACCATCAACTGGCTTCTCCGCCTCCCTGAAAACAAAACTCCTAACTTTCTCATAGCTCACTTCCTCTGCCTTGATACGCTCCCGCTCAATGCTCCAGATCAAATTATTTGCGTTAAAAAAATAAATACCTTCAATTTTCGGAGGCTTTCCTTCCTCAATTAGATGCTGAAGACCAACTCCTTTTAGTGCATCTTCAAAAGCAATTAGGGGCTGGACGCTCTGTGATATGCACCAACCAGATAATGTACTGAAACCCTTGTCATATGCAAGCATAAGAAGTTCCTGGCATAATCTAGTTTTACCAGTCCCTGTATCTCCTTTCAAAAGAACTGCACAGCCATCGCCATCTTCTACCCTCTTCAGCCGCTCTGTCAGAAACGTAAGCTCTTTGTGCCTATCCACGAGAGGAAACTCCGCCATTTATAAGGTGAAATGCATTGGTTAATAAAAATCATTCCATTTTTCCGCTTAATCATTTTCAGCGTTCAAACACGAAAAATGATAGGAATAGAATCGGAAGAGTTCCCAAGACAGCCATAACTGGCACAATTAATACATCTGCATAAACAAAAACAGCGTCTATGCTGAGTAACACAAAGTTTAGGTTTAAGCCAACAAATAGATAATTCAACTTCAAACGATACTTTTTCAACTCCATTTTCCTACTTGCAATTCTTACGATTATCAAATTGTATAGTACCTCGCTCCAGGCAATGATTACATAAACTAGAAAAATTCCGAACAGGATGGGTGAAACCACTGGTAGATAGACACCATATATCTCAATGGCACTCTCTATTGAAAGCGTCCCACCTGTCGTTGAGATTAGAAAGAGGAAAAGAAATACACTGTCAGCTTCTCTTATATCTCTCGTAATCTGGATTGTGAAAAACATTCCGGTTAGAAGAGCTGTAGAAAGAAATGCGATACTTGCCTGCCATAAGGTTATATTTCCTACGGCCATCCCCATAAAAACTCCAAATGCATATAGTGATATGAGTATGATAGAGAGCCACAGAAGTAGGTGTTTTCTTATTGCCACTTTTTTACTCATCCATATAAATAATCCACATGCAAGCCCGAAAAGGGCTGTAACTAATGGCAACATTGTCGCATATACCGTCACACTTCTTATAACTCCTACAGAATATATAATTGTTTAGATGCAAGGAACAATACGATACTATAAAGTGCATGGAAAGACATATCTACACAAGTGGCTTCTGTATGTCTGTGCGGGGCAGTATATACGAGCGGGAACTAAAGCGAATTTTCGAAGCAGATGAAAAGGAGATGGAAAAAATTTCAAAGAGATGTGGATACGAAACTAGAGCAAATTATCTCCTTCTGAAAAAAATTCCGTTTGTGGTGCTGCGAGCTGCTGGCTCTTTTGGAATAGATTTGGTGGCTGTGCGGGGTGAATTCTCCTTTCCAGTTGAGGTAAAGTCCTCAAGCCAGAAAACCTTTCTTTTCACTGCCCAATCAGGAAGAGCAAGAGAGCAAGCAGAGGAAATGGAAAGAATGTGCAGAAACTCAAACCTAATTCCCCTTTACGCTTATCGCTTGAAAGACGAAAACATAGACGGAGACCCATGGATGATTTTTACACTAGACGGATTGAACTTCACTGAGGGACGGAATAGATACCTCTACAACAAAATTCCAAAGATTGAGAGAACCACTTCTGGCAACAGGGTGATGTACTGGGACCATGGGCTTCTCCTCAACCAGTTCGTAAAATATCTTTATTTTCTGCTGGTGAAATAGTTTCAGTATAACAGCACACTAATAAAGTATTAAAATGAGAAACATACTGGTGCAGGGGGTGAGATTTGAACTCACGGACCCCTATGGGACCAGACCCTCATTCTGGCGCCTTTGACCAAGCTTGACTACCCCTGCATTGGGTTGAGTATATGTTTCTACCTAATTAAGGGAATATCACTTTTGGTATTTATTCTTTACACCAACCGCCTCGCAAAACTTATAGGGGATTTTTGCCAACGCTCTATTCGTATAAAAAAATTTAGGGGGTGAGAAGATAAATCTCCCCATTTCGAACATAAACTCTTCCAGGCACCACACTGAAGAACTGTATTCTCCTACCCCTAATGTAGCGGATTCCTTTTACTTCCACAATTCCCAGGTGCACCAGAATGTGAATCCGCCTATAAACCTCTGTAAGCGGAATCCCTGTGATTGCTGTAATCTCGTGTGGTGCCAGGACCTTTATCGTGAGCAGATAGAGAATTTGCACCATCTTTCTATCCACAACCTTTCTCAGTGTATATACATTGAACCTCTGACTGCTCTGGTTCGACTCCTCCGCAAAAGTGTGTCCCATGTGATATGCTGCAACTCTGTTGAAGGCGAGGGCAAGGAGACCGAGGATTAACAGCGCTGTTTCCTGAGTTCTTAAGACAACAAAACCAGAATTCACTGTCAGGGAGGGATTAAATATGAATTTTGTCGTAGAAATAGGGTATTGAAGAAAGATTGGGGTGCCTGCAGCCACATCTAGATACATGTGGGAAAGAGTTATTGCAAACACCATCAGAGCTATTGCTGGATAAACACCTTTTCCCTTCTTCTGCCCATAAAAGAACGCAAGTGCATAAAAACCCAGCGGAATTACCACAAACACGAATATGTTGTGGAAAATGTTCACATCTCCCAACAGTGCGGAAATAAAGTGGTCTGAATCAATGAGGCCGTTTATTCCGATAGTCGCAGTAATATATAGCCAGTACTTGTGTTTGAGTTTCACATTTATTATGAGGGCGAGAACGAATGAGATAAGTATGTGAAATGCTACATCCGTGAAAACCGGATTGATGAGCGTGATGTAGTCGAGGTCTGCGGGCATCTTTATCACCCCGATAAAAAATTGTTTTCATTGTTTAAATACCCCCAAGTGCAAATTATCAAAACTGAAAATAAGAGGTAAAAATCACTAATATCCTGCCTTTTCAGAACCCTTTTCTCTCCATCGTTTCCCTGATTTTTCGCCGAATTTTTTCAACAAATATAGGCACATCAAATTTTTTGGCTTGTTGATAACAATTATCTCGCATCGCCATCATTTCTTCTGGTTTTAGCTTCCTTATCTTATCAAGGAATGCATCCTTTTCGGGAGGAAGCAGATATCCAGTTTTCCCATGAAGCACCGTTTCTCTGTAACCACCTTCATTTACAGCCAGCACAATTTTGCCAGAGGCCATTGCCTCTATTGGTGTGAGACCCAGATCTTCGTCTAGAGCTGTGGTAATAAATCCCTTGCAGGTTGCATAGAGTTCAAGCAATTCTTCCTCACTTACCTCCCCAAGAAACTCTACATTCTCCGGTTTAATTTTCTGAAGTTTTCTGAAGTTCTTCTCTGCCCAGTCACCCTTTGAAAACCCACCGACAATTTTTAATTTTTCATCTGGCAATTCACGGAAAATTTCGAGCTGCAAGTCAATCCGTTTTTCTGGGTAAATTCGGTTTACAGAAAGCCAGAAGTCACCAATTTCCTTGAACTTGTATTTTGATACTGGCAGTGCAGTGTAGACCACTTCTGCATCTCTTCCGTAGTCCCTTTGGATTCTTGCTCTCACATTTTCACTGTTCGCAACAATTGTATCTACATAGTGATTAATGCAATACCGTTCAAAAACCCTGTGCGTTCCTGTCCAGGCATATGCAATCATTTTTCTGAAAAGGGTTTCCTGTGAATTTACCACTCTTTTCCTGAGTTCAAAAAAAGCCCTTGTTGGTGTGTGGCAGTAGTATAGATTTGGCGAATGATGAACTGCTGCATAATGCGCCCAGTTACCTGAGAGAATAAAAAAGTCGTAGTCCTTCCTGAAATTTGAAAGAAAGAATTGGATTGAGGTGTCTATCTGTTTAAGCGGTGGAATCCTGAAAACATCACCTATTGAAAACACATTCAGATCTGAAAACCCAGCTAGATTCACAGCGTTTCTATCAAGGTCAGTAGTTATTATATCTGCCTTTAATTCCCTTGCCAAGGTGAAAATAAGCTTCTCGGCACCACCAATTGCCCCTATATAATCATGAAAGATACATACTTTCATGTCTATCACTGTCTTACTCCTCAGGCAGGAGGTTTTTCAACTCAATGTTCTCCTGCTCCCCTGTCTCCATGTTTTTAACCCTCACCTTCCCCTCTTTCAATTCCTCCTCCCCTATAATTATTACTCTTCTAGCACCCACCCTATCTGCATATTTGAATTGTTTCTCGAGATTTCTTTTAAGTAGGTCTATCTCAACTGAAAATCCCTGGTTTCTGAGCATCTTCGCAATTCTCACTGCAAGAGGATAGAAATCCTGGTTTGTGAATGCGACAAAAAAGTCGGTTTCAAGTTTCTCCGGATACCATTTACCTGCTTTCCTCAGTACCTGTTCCAGTACAGCATCCCCTATAGCAAAACCAACTGCTGGAATCTTCATATCCCCAAATAGCTCAATTAAATTATCGTATCTACCGCCTCCAAAAATCGCACGGAAACTACCTTGCTTGTCAAAACATTCAAACACCACACCTGTGTAATAACTCAGCCCACGCACAAGGCCAAGGTCGAGCATACAGTATTTATCTGCCTCATAGAGTTTCAGATAGCTAGATAATTTCTCAAGTTTTTCTGCAGCATGAAGAGCCATTGAGAAGCCAGGTGTCATTTCCTGCACATCCACCCTCTTTGAACTGAATGGAAGGAGATTTTCTATTGCCGCTTTCACTTCACTAATAGTTTCTTTTGTAAACTCCTTTTTAAATGAAAGAATCTCCAACAGCTTATCCATTTGCTCATCTCGAACTCCCATCCTGCTGAGCTCCTGTCTGAACTCCTCAGTATGCATCTTATCTCTCTTGTCAATCACATGCATTGCCTCTTCCACATTCTGGACACCCATACATTCTAAAATCCCTTGCACAAGCTGCCGATGCGAAATTTTAACTACAATCTCGTTCTCAATTCCCAAGGCCTTCATTATTTCTATTCCCACTGCAATTATCTCCGCATCTGACTCAATGTTATCTGCGCCGAAGATGTCTACATTCAACTGGTAAAATTCTCGTAATCTTCCTGATTGCGGTTCTTCATATCTCCACATTTTTCCTAGAGAATACCACTTTTGCGGAAACGTAAGTACCTTGCGTCTAGCAGAAATCATTCTTGCCACAGAGGGCGTAAGCTCAGGGATAAGAGTGACCTCTCTACCACCTTTATCAACGAATGAAAATGTTTCCTCAACAATGCCTGGACCGCTCTTGAGTTTGAATAGCTCCAGCCCCTCCACACTTGGTGTGTCTATCTCCCTAAACCCGTATTTTCTAACTGCCGATATCATTGCCTCAAACATCTTTCTTCTTGCAGCCATTGTTTCCGGATAGAAATCTCTGAAACCCCTCAATGGTTGGAGCATGTGTGGTGCATGGAAAGGAGGAATATATGCTTAACTGTATTTGCAGTATCTCCGAAGAAGTTGGAAAAGCCAGATACTCATTACTACCCTAAAAGCCATTAGAAAGGGAATTGATGTGGACATACTGCCAGCAAACCTACTGATTTTTTCCCGGCCTACACCCCTATGGCTCCTGTACCATAGAAGTGGCCATCAACCCTTTCATAGTGTATTTTCATTTCGCTCTCTACATATTTCATAGAGACCGAGAAGAAATTCCTTGAATCTCACCTCATCTTTATATAACACTATATATAACACTAACCACTTGGCGCTGGTGCCGAAAAGCGTCACTTTCGGTGCATCGGTGGAATTTTGAAAGCCCATTTTAAAAATTTATAAGAAACATGCATCAGGAGGTTTACATACTGGCATCAATTTTTGAATTTTAGCCAGTATCTTTCGGAGATACTAGATTTTTGTAGAAGAACTTATTTGGTGTAAGATGTAGGAATAATTTTGAGACATGGTAAATTCTTAACCAATATCTGTGGGAGCACTGCTAAGCACAGATGAAATGTGGTTTAAGAAAGAGTTAAATAGTGTGGAAAATATACCGCATTCGGTGTTACGATGGCGTTCCCAGAGGCAGTTGACCGCTTACTGAATAAGAAAATTTGCATGCGATGCAGTGCAAGAAATCCTTTAAGAGCTACAAGATGCAGAAAGTGTGGCTACTCAGGATTAAGACCTAAATCAAAGGAAAGGGGTGCGAAACAGTAATAGGTATCAGAAAAATGCATGGTAAAATATGAAATGAGCATCCATCGCACCCGATCTGATGAAGGTAGAGAGAAATGATTAGGGATATTCAGAAGGAGTTCAATCTTCAGGCATTGGAAACAAAGATATTCAAGTACTGGGAGGAACAGAAAGCTTATCAGAAGGTGAAAAAAGCAAGGGAGAAATCCGAAAAGTTTTTCATTCTGGATGGTCCCCCTTTTGCAACAGGAATTGTGCACATGGGGCATGCTAGAAATAAGGTACTGAAGGACGTATTGATCAGATATAATTTGATGAATGGAAAAAACGTGATAGCGATACCTGGCTTTGATATGCATGGCGTTTCAATCGAAATCATGCTCGAGCAGAGCTTGATGCTAAAAGGGAAGAGAGAAATTGAAAGGTATGGACTTGACAAATTCATTGAAAAATGCAGGAGTTTTACATTTGAAAATAAGAACAAAATGATTGAAGAATACAAAATGCTAGGCATCTGGTTTGATTGGGACCGAGCTTACATCACTCTTTCAGATGAGTACATTTCCTCTGTGTGGTGGAGCATTGCGAGGGCTTATGAGCGTGGCTTCCTTGTTGAGCTGGAAAGAGTAGTTCCTGTCTGCCCAAGATGTGAAACCGCGATTTCAGACAATGAGGTTGAATACAAGGAGGCAAAGGTTCATGGAGTTTATGTGATCGTGCCTTTGAAGGGACGCACTGACGAGTTTATACTTGTATGGACACCTTATCCATGGATAGTTACAGGTGCTCTTGCGATTGCAGTAAATCCAGATGAAGAGTATGTAAAGGTGAAGGTGAAAACAGGGGAAGAGGAGCAGATCCTAATCACGTGTAAACAGAATGCAGAAAAAATTCTCGCTCTTAGAAATCATGTGAGTACCGAGATTATAGAAACGATTAAGGGAGAGAGCTTGAAAGGCACTGAGTACATTCCTCCGTTACTGATAGAGGTACCCTACCATCAGGAGGTAAAAGGGGAATGGGTGCACAAGATTGTCACGAGCAAAAGAGTTCAGCCTGTTCATACAGGTGCTTTCTTCATTTCACCGGGTATGGGTACTGTAGAGTTTGAAATAGGACAAGAATACAACCTACCAGTATTCAATCCGTTTGAGATTGATGGTACCTTTACCTCTAAAATAATAAACAAATATGCAAGATTTAAGTATGACGATGCGAACTCTTTGATCATAAGGGACTTGAGAGATGGAGAGGTACTCTACGCAGAAGCGGAGGAAGTGATAAGGGTTGGGCATTGCTGGCGGTGTGGCTCTCAACTTCTACATCTTCCGACTAAGCAATGGTTTATCAGGACAAAAGGAATGCGGGATAGGTTGCTGGAGGCCTCTGAGGGAGTGAAATGGATTCCCCCATGGGTTGGCTCGGGTAGGATGTATGATTTCCTTTCAAACCTTGGAGACTGGTGTGTTTCAAGGCAAAGGTACTGGGGCATTCCTATGCCAATCTGGAAATGCTCTTGCGGTAACACAAAGGTCGTGTCTTCAATTCAAGAGTTGAAAGCTGGAAAAGGGTTTTTGGAAGGCCAGTACCTTCATATTCCTTGGATCAACAATGTTGTGTTTACTTGTGAAAAGTGCGGAAAGGACATGCGTCGCGTGGAGGATACAGTTGATGTGTATATAGATTCAGGTGTAGCTTCATGGGCTTCTATTGGCTATCCATCCAAAAAGGAGGAATTTGCCAGCATTTGGCCTGTCGACATTATTGTTGAAGCACACACACAAACGAAAAATTGGTTCTTCTCACAGATGGTGCTCAGCTATATTGCCTTTGACAAGCTGCCCTACCAAAGTGTTTTTGCTCATGGACATGTAGTGGATGAGAAGCACCAGCTGGTTACCAACGTGTCTCCAAATGTGGACACACCTAGAAATCTTGCTGGGAGATATGGCTATGATGCTTTAAGGGTGTATCTTCTCTCCAAAGAACCATGGCAGGATTTAGTTTACAATGAGGAACGAATAAAGGGAATATATCGTTCTCTTTCTATATTATGGAATGTTGCAGTTTTCGCCAACATATACATGAGAAACGACAAGGTCGAGCTCAGAGACCTCACATACGAAAATGTGCGCGAGCATTTATTACTGGAGGATAAATGGCTTCTCTCACGCCTTGAAAATCTGAAACTTCTAGCAAGCGACGCAATGGATAAAATGGCCTATCACAAAGTATGGAGACATATAGAGAGGTTTATCAAAGAAGAGGTATCTAGAATCTATATTAAGGCCATAAGACAGAGGGTAAGAACAAAAGGGCTATCTCATGAAAAAATGGCTGCCTACTATGCCTTGGTAGAGACATTGAGCAGCATCGCAAAAATGCTGGCACCGCTTGCGCCGCATGTTGCTGAGGAGATTTATCTCACCTACGATGGCAAGCATGAAAGTGTTTTCTTTGAGCACTATCCTACAGCAAATAAACTTATCATAGATGATAAACTCGAGAGAAAGATGAGAATTGCAATGGAAGTTATTAAAGAGATTAACAAGATAAGATCAAAGGTAGGAATTCCTTTACGAGTCCCCCTTAGAAGAGTGATTGTGAAATCCGAGAAGGAAGAGACATTTGAAAGTGTTAAGGACTTCGAAAAAATTATTGCTCAGTTTGTGAATGCAAAAAAAATTGAGATTTTACCTCTTGGTAAGGACTGGGATGAACTCATCCTAGAAGTGGTCCCGAATCCCTCTGCGATAGGTCTTGTTTACAGACAATGGGCAAGCAAAATTGGACATTTGCTGAAACTTCAATCAGCGAAGAAAATTAAGGAAGGAATTGAGCGCGGAGAGTACATGCTGGGTATTGAAGGGCAATTGGTTAGAATTCTTCCCAACATGGTATCCTTCAAATCAAAACTGCCAGATAATGTGCAGTCGGCACCCATCACAAACGGAAATTTGTATATAGACCTGAATCTGACCGAGGAAGACATTCTGGAGTCCAACATAAGAAACTTTATCCGCATAGTCATGGAGATGCGAAAGGAGATGCGCCTGGATATCGACGATATAATTGACCTTTACATTGCTACAGATGAACAATTGCAGAATATTCTTCTTTCCTCTGTAGAAAATATAAAGGCCAATGTTAATGCGAGAAACATAGAATTTGTTTCTGGAGAGATACCTGGAGAGTATGTAGTAGAGTGGAACCTCAGGGAGACATCATTAGTTCTTGGAATCACTCCACTCTACTTCAAGTCAACCCTTGAAAAATTCATGGGAATCCCAGGAATGACTCCAGAACGCGGAAAAGCCCTATTCAATGCTGGCTATGTATCAATAGAAAAACTTAGGACGGCAAATGCTGAAGAGCTTCAGAAGATTCCAGGAATTGGAAAGACATTTGCAAAAAAAATTGTCAGTTATTTTTCCACGCAGAGGCCTGAAGTTGCCGAGGGGAAGGTGGAGGCAGCAGAAGAGCCGAAGGTAGTTCCTGTTAAGAAGGAATTACACAAAGAGGCAGTTGAAACTCCAATCCCAGAAAAACAAGCTCCCTTACAACCAGAAGTACCAGAGCCAAGTGAGAAGGAACGAGAAAATTTTGTGCGGTTGATGATGACAAAGTACACAATTCCAGGGCTTGGCCCCTCAAAAGCAAGAGCCCTTTATGATGCAGGTTATAGAACGGTTGAGATGCTTGCAAGTGCAAGGATTGAAGACCTGGCGAGGATGCCCACCATTGGAGAAAATCTTGCAAAGCGAATTCTAGGATATCTAGCAGAATTCGGGGTCAAGCCAGTCCAGACACAATCTGAGCCACTTGTTAGTGGACCTAGGGTTGAGCAAGCTGTGGCTAACGAAGGTGATAAAACACCAGAGAAAATCGGTGGTGGAGAGATGGAGGAAAAACCGGTGGAGTTCAGACAGGGGTATTCCTACATAATCAAATGTGAGCGGGCGGATAGGGCCTACAAATACCTTAAAGAATACATGGCAAAGGCAAACCCGAAGGTAATCTGTGTCACCAGGGACTATCCTGAGAAGATAAAGCAGAAATACGAACTGGAGGATGTGCCAATAATCTGGCTCTCAAATGTGGGAAAGGAGAATGCAGTGCGACCCAAAGACCTGGAAAAGTTAAGTTTGATACTGGAACAGTTCCTATCAAAGAACAGGGATTCAGTTATCTTCCTGGATGGAATTGAGTATCTGATTACTAACAATAATTTTATCACAGTGCTTCGTCTAATTCAATCACTAAAGGACCAGATTGCAATTAATAATGCAATGCTTCTTATTCCAATAAATCCTGCAACAATGGAGGCATCCCAATTCAATCTGATTGAGCGGGAAGTGGACGATGTAATCTGATGGTGAATAGTTATGGCAGAAGGAAAGAAAAGCACAATAAGAACCGAAGTGGTGCGTGCGATTACTGACCTGGTAAACGATAAGGAGGCAAGAGAGAGAATTGACAAAGGTATATTGTCACACACAAAAGGGAGAGAACACTGGATTTTGCACCTTCTTCTGAAGGCACTGGAAGCTCAGCAGGAATATACGGAAACTGGAATGAACTATTTACTTACAACAACCAATACGGTTTACAAGGACTTGAGTGCTAAAATTGAGGATGTAAATAAGGCAATAGATAATTCCATACCCAAAATTAAGGCAGAAATAAGTGAAGTTGAGGCAAAAACCTACGAGAAACTTGTTGCAATGATTGAGGAGAGTTTCAAGAGGGTGAATGAAGGTCTTGGAAAAACGATCAATGAAAGCATAGGAAGGACTGCGGAAGCAATAAATTCTCAAGCCGTCGAGACGAAAAACTTAACGCAGGCACTTTCAAGAGACGTAGCAGATACATTCAAAGTTGCCACCCAGGTGAGGTTGCTGATAAGCGAGAACATGCGAAAGCTGAACGAAATTTCAGAGGCACTGGAGAGGTCTGGAGCGGGTAGTTCTTCTGTTCCTGCTGGCGAAAGCTCAAATGTTGCGACGGAACTTAAGCCTTTGATCGAAAAACTAGAAGCAGAGATGAAGGAGTTGAAGGGATTTGAGGAAAAGATTGACACAATGCTGAAAAGCGTGAACAAACATATTGATGTAACCTCAATTGAGACCCATAACAGAATTGAAAGCTTAAACAAGAGCCAGATTGAGATTGTGAGGAGGGTAGAGGCGATTGAGAAGAGCGTGGGAGAACTCAAAACAACAATAGAGTCACTGAGAACACTGTTGCTTGAAATAAAAAAGTGAAAGAATGAGTTATGAGGAAATACTCCAGCACCTCTATGCCTTAACCAGATTTGGAACTAAGCTTAACCTTGATAACATCAGAGGATTGCTTGAACATCTAGGCCATCCCGAAACACACTTCAAAGTGGTGCATGTCACAGGCAGTAAAGGAAAGGGGTCTGTGTGTGCCTTCCTTCATTCGATTTTAAAATCTGCAGGGTATAAAACAGGTCTTTATACCTCACCGCATCTAATTGAGTTCAATGAAAGGATAGTGGTGAACGGAGAGAAAATACCGAAGGAGAAAGTGGTGGAGTATTATAATAAAATTAAGGATATTGTTGATGGGATGATAGCAGTAGACAGAACAAAGCAAGTAACATTCTTTGAGTTTACCACAGCAATGGCATTCAAGTATTTTGCAGATGTAGAAGTGGATTATGCAGTTGTAGAGGTTGGTCTCGGAGGACGCCTGGATGCAACAAATGTAGTCTCGCCAGAATGCTGTGTCATCACGAATGTTGAGCATGAGCATACAAACGTACTAGGAAGGAGCATTGAAAAAATCGCAAGAGAGAAAGCAGGGATAATAAAGGAGGGTGTGCCTGTCGTGACAGGCGCTACTGGGAAGGCACTCAAAGTTATTGAGGAGATTGCAAAGCAGAACAAATCTGAGCTTATTGTGCTTACGAACGACATGATTGAAGTAAAGGATAAAAGGAAATTTTCAATAAATTACGGAACATGGTCTCTTGAAGACCTTGAAATTTCATTGCCAGGTAGATTCCAGTTTGAAAATGCTGCTCTTGCTGTGCTCTGTGCAAAAGTGCTTGGATTGGAGGAGAGGTGGATTCGAGAGGGTTTGAGAACTGCTGTCTGGCATGGGAGATTTGAGAAGGTGCATGAGAAACCTGATGTTATTGTGGATTGTGCCCACACGCCCAGAAGTGCAGAGGCACTTGTAGAATCACTGGCAGAGAATTACGATAAGGTTAATTTTGTCTTCGGCGTTTTCAAAGACAAGAAGAAAGGGGAGATTTTGCGTACACTTTCCAGGGTTGGAGATGAGATAATTATTACAGAGCCAGATTCTCCGAGAGCTGAGAATGCGGAGCGAGTGAAAAAAATTGCGGCAAGATATTTCAGGAAGGCGGTTGTGATGAAGCGTGAAGAAGCTTTTTCTGCAGTCCTTTCTCGCCCTGGGATTTGGTGCATTTGCGGTTCCGTCTATCTTGCTGGCGATGCCCTTGCATTCTTTGAAAAACGGAAGTTAGAGAGAGTATCAGAGAACGCTGGCATCGACTGGTATAAGCTTGTTGAGACGCTTGAGAGTATCTACGGGAATGCTGGCCATTATGACGACCCATTCAGAGTGCTGATTGCAACCATTCTTTCACAACGCACGAAAGATGAGGTTACATATCCGAGAGCAGACGCTCTGTTCTCACGGTATCCAGATGTCTCGACACTTGTAAGAGCAAATCCAGAGGAGATTGCAGAAATTATCAAACCAGTCGGGTTTTACAATTTGAAGGCTAAGAAAATTGTAGAGGTGGCAAGAATTATCGAGGAAAAGTATAGCGGAAAGGTGCCCGAGAAAATTGAAGAGTTATTAAAACTTCCAGGTGTAGGAAGGAAGACAGCGAACTGCGTGCTTGTGTTTGGGTTTGGAAAGGATGCCCTGCCAGTAGATACCCATGTCCACAGAATCTCGAATAGAATGGGTGTAGTGAGCACGAAGACGCCAGAGGAGACAGAGAATGCACTGAAGCGGGTGATTCCGAAACCATTGTGGAAAAAGATTAACTACCTGTTTGTAGAGCACGGAAAGAGTGTGTGCAGGCCAGTAAAGCCGAGATGCGAGCATTGTCAGATTGCAGGGTTTTGTGAAAGAAAAGTGTAGAGAAGCGGTTATTTATTGCGAGTTGGCAATCCTTTATATCTCTCTTTCTTTTTCCGAAAGTCAAGGAGGAAAAACCATGATGCATAAAAAGACAATAAGGGACGTTGATGTAAGAGGAAAGCGTGTGCTGGTGCGTGTGGATTTCAATGTACCGATTGATAAGAACACTCTGGCTGTGAAAGATGACACGAGGATAAGGGAAGCATTGCCCACGATAAAGTATTTGGTTGAGCATGGTGCAAAGACAATTTTGGTTTCTCACCTTGGCAGGCCTAAAGGAAAAGACCAAAATCTCAAAATGGACAATGTGGCGAAGAAGCTGGAAGAGTTGCTTGGAAAACCAGTCATGAAACTTGATGACACAGTTGGCGATTCAGTCAAAGAGGCCATTGTCAAAATGAAGGAAGGTGATGTTTGTCTGCTTGAGAATGTGAGATTTTATTCTGAGGAAGAGAAAAATGATCCAGAGTTTTCAAAAAAGTTAGCAGAGCTTGCAGACCTCTATGTGAACGATGCTTTTGGCACTGCCCACAGGGCACATTCATCAACAGCAGGGGTTGCTCAGTTCCTACCTGCAGTTGCTGGTTTCTTGATTGAGAAAGAAGTGGCAGTGATGGGAAAAGCGCTCTCAAATCCTGAGAAGCCGTTTATTGCAGTGCTTGGTGGTGCAAAGGTTTCAGATAAGATTGGTGTTATAGAGAACCTGCTTCCTAAGGTGAATGCAATATTGATTGGTGGTGCGATGGCATTCACATTCCTGAAGGCAAGGGGCTACACAGTTGGCAAGTCCCTAGTTGAAGAGGACAAATTGGGAGTGGCGACAGAAATAATGAAAAAAGCTGAAGAAAAGGGTGTGAAACTCTATCTGCCAGTTGATGTGGTGGTTGCAGATAAGCCAGATGATACAGCAACAGTGGTTAAGACCGTAAAAGTGGGAGAGATGCCTGCGGACCTTATGGGTGTTGACATAGGGCCAGAGACAGCAAAGGTTTTCAGTGGAGTGATTGAGGGTGCAAAAACAGTAATCTGGAATGGCCCAATGGGTGTGTTCGAAGCAAAGAAATTCAGGGAAGGTACGAGAGCGATTGCAGAAGCCCTCTCAAAGGTGAGGGGCACAACCATTGTAGGTGGTGGAGACAGTGCCTCTGCGATTCAAAAACTCGGCTATGCAGACAAAGTGACCCATATCTCCACTGGTGGCGGTGCAAGCCTGGAATTCCTGGAGGGAAAAGAACTTCCTGGAATTGCAGTGCTCCAGAACAAATAAACTCTCTTTTCTCTTTTTTATGCGAATTGCTGTTAAGTTTGGATACGATGGCACTTTGTTTCATGGGTATCAGCGACAGAAAAATGCAGAGACGGTGGAAGGGAGAATTCTGAGCTTTTTGGTGGATAAAAACCTTCTCTCAGCTAATCCCAGATTTGCAAGTGCCTCAAGAACTGATGCTGGTGTTTCTGCCCTCGGAAATGTAGTGGCATTTAACACACCTGAAAATCCAGAGAAAATTCTAGGAATGCTGAATACAATTTCTGATGGAATCTGGTTCTATGGCTATGCTATTGTCTCGGAGAAATTTAATCCAAGACATGCAAAGGAGCGATGGTATCGGTATTTTCTTTCAAAAGAAGAATTTGTGGAAAAGAAAAAGCTGGAACAATTTCTTTCTACTTTTACAGGGGTTCACGATTTTCGGAATTTTGCGAGACCATCTGAGCGGAAAACAGTTCGGAAGATTTTCAAGATAGAGGTTAGAGATGCAGGATATTTCTGGGCGGTGGATATTTACGGCTCTAGTTTTCTCTGGGGGATGGTGAGAAAGATTATTGGGGCAGTGGGAGAAGTGTTCCATGGCAGGGTTAGAACGACCCAGATTGTGGATGCACTGGAAGGGAAAACGACCATTGACTTTCCACTAGCACCTCCAGATTATCTTATTCTCATGGATGTCCGCTATGACTTTGATTTTATTGTAACTGAAAGAGTGAAAAGGACTCTGCGAAAAAAGATTGAAAAAAGGTTCAGAAACATTGCAGTAGAAAATGAAATATATGGGAATTTGAGAAAGATAGGTTCAGTTGAATATTTTAACTTTTAGTAAATTTTTATAGTAAATAAATAACTTTTCTATCTTACATATTTATAATTATATAATTGCCGTAAGCACTATCCAAAATATACTATGTCTCTCTTGTCTGTTTTCAGAGTTTCCCCATCCAGCATTTCGTAATTATTCGAATTCCAGATTCACCAAAGTCATGCGATAAGTATATATATCTTTTTTGGTTAGCAAGATTATGAATTGGGTATTTCAGCTTGTTGTTCAAATGCGATTTTACCCAAGGAAAATGTGAAGTATTATGAGCCAAATTAAAGATGAGAGAATAAATTTGTTACTGTTTTTTGTGATAACCTTTGTGATTTCCTGGTCGCTCTGGGCAGTTGAAATTTTCATGAAAGTGTCGTTATTTCTTGCTCCCTTTGGCCCAACAATCGCTGCATTTGTGCTTACACTGGTGAATGAGGGGAGTGCAGGTGCAAAAAAATTGCTCAAGAGAGGAGTTGACCTCAAATTCAAGAAAATCTGGCTAATCCCAATCTTCTTCCTTATGCCCTGCATTATCGGGCTTTCCCTTGTTCTTGCGGTGTTAGCAGGAGACCAAGTGCCAGAATTCACTGTTTTAGCCCAGCCATGGATAATTCCGATTGCCTTCTTTTACATCTTTTTCCTGGGTGGGCCACTGTGTGAGGAATTTGGTTGGCGAGGTTATGCATTGGACAGATTACAGAGCCGCTTCAATGCTCTTGTTTCCGGTATAATTATTGGACTGATTTGGGGAGTATGGCACCTTCCGTTGTTCTTCATGGAGAATCAGGATATATACAGGAATGTTCCAATATGGGGTTTCATTCTCGGCACTGTGTTTCTCTCAATTCTGTTTACATGGATTTACAACAATACGGGAGGGAGTATTCTTGCGGCACTGTTTTTCCACACGATGGGAAACCTTTCGCATTTTATAATCCCAGCAATGGCAACCACCTGGGGCGGTCTTTTCTCTGTCATCCTGAACATAGTTGTGGTTTCAATTATAATTGTGGTATGGGGATACAGAAAGATGGTGCGTGAGAATGGTGGACTCCAGATTTCGCGGGATCTAAAGGGCGAAACTCAGCACCGCTGATTAGAAACCTATATTAATCCCGAGTGAATTATGCCTTCGGTGGTAGAATTGGCGCTTAAGAAGATACAGATAATAGCTGCCGTGCTTATCGTTGTG
Source organism: Thermoplasmata archaeon (assembly GCA_038874435.1). Lineage (NCBI taxonomy): Archaea > Methanobacteriati > Thermoplasmatota > Thermoplasmata > Thermoplasmata archaeon. Next base: position 56,167 of record JAVZCK010000009.1, on the reverse strand, counting down.
GTGCTGATAAGTGCTGTCGCGATTGTTTTGATGATGTCCAAACCAAAACCTGAAGAAAATCGTCCGCCAGTGGCAAATTTTACAATGGACAAAACAAGTGCAAAAATCAATGAGCCAGTAACATTCACTTCTACATCCTATGATCCAGATGGCAACGAAACCATAGTGAAACATCTCTGGGAATTTGGGGATGGTTCCAACAAGACAGGAAATTTACGGAATACAGTGCATGCCTATTCTCAGCCAGGTGTTTACACAGTAACACTTACGGTAGAAGACGAGAAGGGTGCACAGAACAGCGTTAGCAAGACATTGAGTGTCACACAGGAGGTCTTTGATGAATATCAGAATGTGACTGTAAACGAACTTCTTACCAACAGCCAGAATTACCTTGAGAAGAAAGTGCGTTTGAATGGTTGTATTGTTGCGGATAAGGGCTACTATTCCTCAAATCTTACAAACAGTACAACATTTTATGTGGTAGATGATGGTGGCACAAGAGGGTTAAACATTTACACAGAAGCAAATGCTACAAGGCCTGTCTCAATAAGTTACAATGAAAAGCTGGTTATCAAAGGCACATTCACCACATACAAGGAGGCATTCGAACTCAAGGTGAGTGCTGGCACACCAGACGCCGTAGAGACAACTGGAACTTTTGGAAACAATGCTTATTCGACCTATACTGTGGCTTCGCTGCTTGCAAATGCACCCGCTGCAAACTACTCATTTGTAAAAATAGAAAATGCAATTGTGGACTGGGTCAATAAATCCTACAAGTACACAATTCGAGATGAAGGCACCAGTGAAAACATTACTGTTTACTGCGAATTTGGTTCCAATAATCCAAGTGTTTCTGCAGGTGCAAATGTTTCTGTGCAGGGCTGGTTTAAGTACTATTCTAAGGAAGGGGTCTGGGAAATCACAATAAGAAACGGAACAGATGATAAGGTTGAACTTCAGGGAGTTACATACATTTCAGTTACCGTGAATGAGTTACTCGCAAACCCTGCCAGTTACCTGAACAAGAGTGTGGAATTGAGCAATGTGGTCTATGCCTACAAGGTGCACTGGAATGCCAGCAATGTCAGTGATTATGTGAGTTTCTATGTTGTTGACAATACTGGAATAAGGGGCGTGAATGTTTTCGGCACCTACAATGCGACAAGACCTTCCGTTGTGCATTATGGTGATTTGCTGCACATCAAGGGCAAATTTGAGCTTTACAACAATGCGTATGAAATTTATGTTAGCAAGTCCACAACACCTGACTTGATTGACAAGACAGGCACAGGTGGAAACAACAATTACCAGAGTTACTCGGACATCAATACTCTGCTTGGTTCTACAACAACAGCCAACAATTCGTTTGTGCGGCTTGAGAACATGGTTGTAGATTATGTGTATGCATCATACAGATTCACAATAAGGGATACAAGCACAAGCACGAACATAACGGTGTATGGCGAATACGGAGCTAACATTCCATCGGTAAGTGCGGGAATGACTGTTAATGTCTCTGGCTGGTTTACCTGGTATTCCACCGGTGCTTACTGGGAGATTGTAATCAGAAATGCAACCACTGATAGTGTAGAAGTTTACGGCCAGTCCCAGAACTACACAGCGGTCACAGTGAATGAATTGCTTGCAAATCCAAACAATTACCTGAATAAGAATGTGGAGTTAAACAATGTGGTCTATGCTTATAAGGTCCATTGGAATGCCAGTAATATCAGCGATTATGTCAGTTTCTATGCTATTGACAATTCTGGAATAAGAGGGGTAAATGTGTACGCTACATACGATGCGACAAGACCTTCCGTTGTGTATTATGGTGATTTGCTGCACATCAAGGGCAAATTTGAGCTTTACAACAATGCGTATGAAATTTATGTTGGCAAGTCCACAACACCTGACTTGATTGACAAGACAGGCACAGGTGGAAGCAACAATTACCAGAGTTACTCGGACATCAATACACTGCTTGGTTCTACAACAACAGCCAACAATTCGTTTGTGCGGCTTGAGAACATGGTTGTAGATTATGTGTATGCATCATACAGATTCACAATAAGGGATACAAGCACAAGCACGAACATAACGGTGTATGGCGAATACGGAGCTAACATTCCCTCGGTAAGTGCGGGAATGAGCGTAAATGTCTCTGGCTGGTTTACCTGGTATTCCACCGGTGCTTACTGGGAGATTGTAATCAGAAATGCAACCACTGATAGTGTAGAAGTTTACGGCCAGTCCCAGAACTACACAGCGGTCACAGTGAATGAATTGCTTGCAAATCCAAACAATTACCTGAATAAGAATGTGGAGTTAAACAATGTGGTCTATGCTTATAAGGTCCATTGGAATGCCAGTAATATCAGCGATTATGTCAGTTTCTATGCTATTGACAATTCTGGAATAAGAGGGGTAAATGTGTACGCTACATATGATGCGACAAGACCTTCCGTTGTGTATTATGGTGATTTGCTGCACATCAAGGGCAAATTTGAGCTTTACAACAATGCGTATGAAATTTATGTTGGCAAGTCCACAACACCTGACTTGATTGACAAAACAGGCACAGGTGGAAACAACAATTACCAGAGCTATTCAGATATCAATACTCTGCTTGGTTCTACAACAACAGCCAACAATTCGTTTGTGCGGCTTGAGAACATGGTTGTAGATTATGTGTATGCATCATACAGATTCACAATAAGGGATACAAGCACAAGCACGAACATAACGGTGTATGGCGAATACGGTGCAAACATTCCCTCGGTAAGTGCGGGAATGAGCGTAAATGTCTCTGGCTGGTTTACATGGTATTCCACCGGTGCTTACTGGGAGATTGTAATCAGAAATGCAACCACTGATAGTGTAGAAGTTTACGGCCAGTCCCAGAACTACACAACGGTTACAGTGAATGAATTGCTTGCAAATCCAAACAATTACCTGAATAAGAATGTGGAGTTAAACAATGTGGTCTATGCTTATAAGGTCCATTGGAATGCCAGTAATATCAGCGATTATGTCAGTTTCTATGCTATTGACAATTCTGGAATAAGAGGGGTAAATGTGTACGCTACATATGATGCGACAAGACCTTCCGTTGTGTATTATGGTGATTTGCTGCACATCAAGGGCAAATTTGAGCTTTACAACAATGCGTATGAAATTTATGTTGGCAAGTCCACAACACCTGACTTGATTGACAAAACAGGCACAGGTGGAAACAACAATTACCAGAGCTATTCAGATATCAATACTCTGCTTGGTTCTACAACAACAGCCAACAATTCGTTTGTGCGGCTTGAGAACATGGTTGTAGATTATGTGTATGCATCATACAGGTTCACAATAAGGGATACAAGCACAAGCACGAACATAACGGTGTATGGCGAATACGGTGCAAACATTCCCTCGGTAAGTGCGGGAATGAGCGTAAATGTCTCTGGCTGGTTTACATGGTATTCCACCGGTGCTTACTGGGAGATTGTAATCAGAAATGCAACCACTGATAGTGTGGAAGTGGGCAGCCAATCTCCCTACACCCAGGTGTCAGTTGCCACTCTGCTTGCAAATCCAAACCAGTACAACAATACTGAGGTGTGTATAAAGAATGCCTATGTTGACTGGGCAAAAACCACATACAACTTCAATATAAGGGACTCTCCTAGCGACCTTACTAATCTGACTATCTATGTTTCAAAAAATGCTAAAGCTCAATCAATCTACACTGGCTATTATGTTGATGTTTATGGTGTGTTCGAGTGGTATGCAACTGGCGGTTACTGGGAAATCTACATACGAAACTACACAGATGATATGGTAATTGCGGTTTTTGCATATCAGGCAGTAACAATTTCCGCGCTTCTTTCAAATCCATCAATCTATCTCTCCCAGAATGTGACGCTAGATTATGCAGTAATTACAGAGATTACAGCGAACTACTATCTCTTTAATGTAACTGACAATTCTACGAGTCAGAAACTCACAATTTATGTGCAGAAGAATGCCACTTCTCCAGCAACGCTCTCAGTCGGGCAGGCTGTGAAAATAAAAGGAGTTTTCAAACTCTATAATTCCACATATGAAATTCAGGTGAGAAATTATTCTACAGATGCAGTTATTTTGATAACGCTAAACGAAATTGAATGTTCTGGAGGTATAACATGGAAGGAAGTAAAGACGGAATTGACTTCACTCATTGTCCGAAGTGCAAGAGATTTGTAGGTCCACTTGAAGAATGTCCATTCTGCGGTGCCGATGTTCCCAAAAAGAAGAGTACAATTTATCTCAAATATTCTGCCCTTGCAATTGCTGTAGTCGGCACACTTCTTCTCATACCCTGGGCAGCATCGCTTGAAACACCGCTAATAAAGGTAAAGGATATCTATCCCGGCTATAACAACGCTGTGATAAAGGTGAAGGGTATTGTTCCAGATACCCCTTCTTTCTATGATAACCCCACAGGCAAAGCATTTTATTTCTCAGTTGATGACGGCACTGGAATTATGCCGATAAAGGTCTATGACGATGTAGTGCGAGACATGCTTGCGCTCAACTCTAGAGGAAAACCCCTGATCCCAGCATTTGGTGACCGTGTGGAGATTTCAGGCAGTTTGCAGTATCGCAGCAACGATTTTTATTTGATTGTGAATCATGTGAACCAGATAAAGATAACCCGCGGAGAACCTGCGGAAGTTACTATAAAAGAAATTCTTTCTTACACACAGGAAAATGAGGGTACAAGGGTGATGGTAAGAGGCAATGTAACAAGTATCAGAGAGTATTCCTTTGCCTATGATTATGTTATCCAGGATTTTCAGGGCTACAAAATAGATGTGTTTGTACCAAAATCCCTTGGCAATCTCACGGGGGCATTGCCGGAAATAAAGGAAAAGAATGAGATTCGGGTGGCAGGTGCACTTAAATACTATAAATCGGGAAATACATGGAAATGGGAAATAATTCCATCTGCATCATGGGAAATAGAGGTGCTGGCATGAACGGGAATTTACCAAGAGCGTCTGAAACTCATATTCTGATTGTTTGTGCTGTGCTTTTGCTCATCGGCGGCATTTTCATTGGGCTGGCCTACTCCTCGGAAACACCAGTAACAAAAGTCGGAGAGATTACAGAGGACATGAGCTTTTCTCACATCAAAATAGTTGGAAAAGTGAGCGATTTCCCTTCTTACACCACAGACAAGTATGAACTACGCTCCACAATAAGATTTCCACTGAATGATGGTACTGGCACAATTTCTGTGAAACTTGCTGATACTGTTACTGATGTGCTACTTAAAACTGGGAATGTGCCTGGTTATGGACAGACGGTAGAGGTGGAAGGCAAGCTTAGTGTATCTGAGTATTCCAAATCGCTGACAGTAATAAACCCTCAGTTTCTGAAAATCTTGACAAAGGAGGAGGATTACGAAGAACTTACGGACCTCTCATTACTCAATAGCGTGGCTTCTGAAGGCAAGTTAGTGAAGGTGACTGGAAAAGTAAAATCCTTTTCCAATCTTGGTTTCGCCTACAGTTTCAATGTAACAGATGGCAATGGAGAGGTAAATGTGTTCTTCCAGAAGACCTTTGCAATGGTGTTTCCCCAGAATTTTTACGAACTGAAGGGTGCAAATCTTACGGTAAAAGGGGCATTGAAATGGTATGCACAGAGGAATTACTGGGAGTTGCTGCCAACAACCTGGCTCGACATAAAGATTTTAAATACTGCAGTGGAGAAATATAATTCCACGGCAATCTCCGACCTTCTCTCCAATCCCACAAGTAACCTCAACAAACTTTTCCGCCTTGAGAATGTGACAGTGGTTTCTGTTGGCCAGTACAATCTTACTGTGAGCGATGGAAATTATTCTTTGATGGTATATTCCACAACCTCAATTAGTTACTGGGGAGATATCAAAGAGGGTGCGATTGTTGTGGTGCAGGGTAAGTTCGTCCAGTATGGGAGCATTTATGAACTTAAGGTGGGCGACAATTTCAGTGATTACATAATGGAGGTGATTGCTTGATTGACATTGGCATTGCACTGTTTTACATTGGATTTGCACTTCTGGGTGTTTTGGTCTCCGCAGTTCTCTGCCTTGTCCCAGGTCTTCATGTTTACAATGTGATGGGTTTTGCCTTCCTGATTTACTTTGCATTTCTCAACGACATTCATGACCACATGTATTTTATCATGTTTCTTGTGGGTCTGGTTGTTGGCTATTCAATCCTATTCACGATTCCCACAATCTATCTTAGTGCTCCAGATGACTCTACTGTATGGATAATGTATCCAAGCCAGAAATACCTGATGCAGGGCAGAGGGCACGAGGCCGTGCTTCTTACTACATTGGGTGCAATTGTGGGCGTCCTCATAATGTTGATTGCAATCCCTCTGTTCATGCAGCAACTCAAACTTTTGCGGGAAATAGTTAAACCCCACATGTTCTGGATTGTAGGTGCGGTTGTGATGTTCATCTTGCTTTCGGAATTTCCAAAGGATTTTGACAGAGGCACATCAAGGCTCAAAAAACTCTGGGTTGGTTGGAGCACAATTCTTGCTGGCTATCTTACCTTCTTGCTTTCTAGCATTCTCGGCATCATTATTTTTAACAAAACAATTGTGCCAGTAGACAGAGCATTTCAGACACTTGGTGCTGTCTTCATTGGGATGTTTGCTGCCTCCAGCCTCCTGGTAGCAATTTTCGCAGATAAGGAGATTCCAAAGCAAACAGTTTCAAAAAGTGTTGAGGTAAAGAAAGAGGAAATATTCAGAGGCGGTGTTGGTGGAACACTTGGTGGACTCTTTGCTGCCTTCATCCCAGCAGTCACTGCAGGTGTCGGTGCGCTGCTTGCAGGTCATGCTACAGCAGCCAAAGGAGAGCGAACCTTCATCATTTCTCAGGGCTCAAACAGAGTGCTTTATTTTGTAGGTGCCATCGTGCTCTTCTTCACTGCCATAGGAATGCGTAAAGGTGCCCTCACAATTGGAATGAATCTTTTCTACACACCAGAAACACAAGCAGAGCTTTTCCTCGTGCTTGGAGGAATTGCATTCTGTGCTGCGTTTGCTCTCGTGCTTATCCTTTTGATGTCCAGAGGCGTTTTGAAACTCATTCAGAAAGTACGGTATCAAACCCTCTCCCTCATTGCCCTGATTTGTGTGACCCTCATTGTGTTCTTCATGTTAAGCTGGCAGGGACTTATAATCTATCTGGTTTCAACAGGGATTGGCTTAATTCCAGTGCTTTTCCATTCCAGAAGGATGAGTTGCCTTGCCGTGATTCTTGTTCCTATCTGGCTTAACATGTCTGGCATAGGCGGAGATGTTGCGGCTGGGTTGGGGCTGTTTTGAGAAGGCAAAGAATAACAGAATGGCAACGAGAGCCGTAAGCATCGGGATAGCAGAAATTTCGTCAGCTGGGGAGCTATAGTGTATCACCGCAGTTATTGGCCCAGTTACCACCCAGGAGTGTGTGTCTGTTGTGTAGTTTTGTTGGGGTGAAGTGACATCATGGAAGTAAAGTAAGGTGTTCTCATCGCACCAGCCTGCCCAGTTTCCAGTAAGGCCTGCAATGTTACGAAGCGTGCCATTTTCCACATAGGAGCCATTCACAGTGTGCTGAGCATCTGTGCCCGTGAAGGTTATCTGGCAATAATACTGGTTTCTCCAGGTAAAGGTAATGCTTGAGGGTTTGTAAATTGTAAAGCTTGTGAAGTTAGTTGCACCGCTGGAAGGTGCGGAGCCTGTACCTGTGAAGCCAGTACACACATGTCTTGCAGTAGCAGAATCATAAACTATTCCCTGGACAGAAGCAGATGCAGTACTTCCTGCATTGTACCATCCGATGCCAGAAGGTGTTCCATACTGGGAGTTCACACTTAGATAGACGCGGTTGGTACCATTGGCAAAGTAAATGTCATAGTCCCCACTTCTCTTGTCAGCCCAGGCAACACAAAGTTCTTTTCTGGCGTTTGGTGCGTTTACGAAGAGAATTGTTGCACATGCCTGGCTCTGGGTTGTTGCGTCTTTGTTCACCTTTATGTGGTTGTTGTATGGCAAAAAGGTTTGGCCGTTGTTGCTTGAATTTGTGTACCAAATGTCATAGTTTCCACTCCTGTTATCCTGCCAGACAATATGGGGATTGTTCAAATCGTCCAATGCAATTCGTGGCTGGTACTCATCGTAAGGACTGTAGCCCACTAAATTTGTTATCGTGAAAGAGTTTCCTCCATCTGTACTTCTCGCGTAGTAAACATCGTAGTTATAATATGTGTAGTTGTAGGTATAGACAAGATGGATGTTTGCTGTGGAATCAACCATAATTGAATTTGGGAGCGAGTATTCCGAGTAGTTTGCTACACCTCCCACAGTAACTGCATTTCCAACAGATGGAGAAATCCCGGCATTTGTTACTTTTTTATAAATCACATCTAAATCATATCTCTGGTTTCCATTTTCATTGTAATGCTCATAGGTGTATTCCACATGAAGAATTGAGGATGCACCAGAACCCTGAACTGCTACAGCAGGCAAGTATTCGTTATAGCCCGTACTTGCTATAGACACAGCACTTCCAAATGACTGCCCCATGTTTGTTGAAACCCTTAGCTTGACATCTGCATCAAATCCAAGGAACCAATTGGTGTAAACAATGTACACATACCCTTCTGAGTCAACGCAAATGTCTGGTTTTTCAGAGTAATAACTATCATCCAGCACCATGGTGGTGAAGGTTTCTCCACCATCTGTACTTCTTGCATAATATAGGTCTGGATAGGAGCCACCGCCACCCAGGGCACTACCGACAAACGCCACATGTATTATTGCACTCCCACCGCTGCCGTGCACAGCAATTGCTGGGTCTGAGCCGTTATCTGAGTAAGGAATTTTTACGGCGTTTGTCCAGGTAAGCCCCCCATCGTAGGACTTTGAGAGATAGATTGCATAATATCCAGTTTCGTTGCTCTGCCAGATGGCATAGATTGTCCCATCGTTGCTGTATGCCATGTCTGGCCAAATTTGCCAGCCATTTGTGTTTGTATTCACACGAGTGTTAGCATCGAACACCCTTTCTTTCACATCTTCACCCGCTCTCATCCAGGTTCTCAATTCTGTAGCGTCAGTTTCCCCGAGCCAGTCTGTAGAAATTATGTAATACCTTGCGATGCCAGGATTTGGTAGTTTCACTCCGCCAAATTCAATCTGTTTTCCGAATTGTTCTGCCGCAAAATTCCCTGTTTTATCCCATTTCCCATGCCATTCATAAAAACTTGCATCAGTGATCTTTCCCTCTCTCCCACTGATTTCCAGCAGCATTTCTGCTCCAGTTCCTACACTAACACCAAAACCAGTACTGGAATTACCATCTGCATCTACATAAACCCTCAAATAGTCCAGGCCAGCAAGCATTTCACCGGTCTGGCTTATGGGCCCTATATACACCGATATAAATTTTCCCCTGAATTCTGATGGAAATCTTGGTTCGTCTGGGATTGTGGTGTTCAAATAATAATCGTTTCCATAGGGATAATCTCTGATACCATCGCCATCTACATCATTGTTTGTATTTGCATCTGGGTTACCATCGTTGTTGAAATCAAATGGCAGAGGGTCCATGGAGTCTGGAATTGTATCTCTGTCAGAGTCGGTTTCCATCGCAATACTTGAATAATCAGGTGTTTGCTCGGGTACAGCTCTACCAGCAAATGCGGTTCCTGCCATCTGGATATAGAAAAATAGCTCATTTCCACTGACATTTTTTCCAATCTGCCTCAAATCGATGCTCGGGTTTTTAGTGTCATCATAGTCATAAGTGAAGGTTGCTGGCATCCATTCTCCAAATGCCCCATCAATTTGAACGCTTGAAGGCGGACTCTGAACATAGCTCTTGTTGTTAGTCCCTGTGCTTTTTTTCCAGAAATAGCCATTGTTAACTTCAATGGAATGAAGTGTTAATCCAAAGACATCTCCAGTTTTGAGAGAAGTTGTTGCGTAAATTGAAAAACGGTCCCCATCTGCAAATGTGGTGCCAATAGTTGCATGAAGCAGATTGTTCTCAGCCCTAAGCATGATGTGTCTATTCCCATTGTATTCTATACTGGCTGTTATGAGAGAAGACGAGGCGTTTACGAAGATGCTTCCGACCTCAGGTTTTCCAATCACCTTCAGAAATGCTGTCTCCACCTTTACCTCGCTTTGAGAAATTACTGCAGGGAGTTCATAGACCTCAGTCACAAGTACTGCATTTCCAGAAACAAGGGGATATGGAATTTCGTCAGTGTCACCAGTAAAACTGTTTGCAACAATCTGCACAGGAGCATTTGCATAGCCAATCTTGGCCTTGCTCACACCCACCTCAATTTCAGAGCCGTGAACTGCGGCAACACAACTCCCAACACACTGCCAGGCGTTCCAGTTGTGCTGTAGTCCAAATGTTGATCCATTGTAAGAATAGAGTCCTGTTGAAAGCACTTTATTGGAGATACCAGTGACCCTAATCATAAAATCTGCACCGATGCCATTTACTAAATAGCCAGTGGTTGTAGTTCTGTCAGTATCAAAGAACAGGAAGAATTCGTCGGTACGGTTAATGTTGTTGCCATATAGAGCGTTACCTTCCACCTTTATGTAAACAAATACTGTGTTTTTATCCTCGCAAATTGCTGCAGAAGTAATGTTGATGTTTGGATTCACAGTGCCTGCTTGCTCATAGAAGCTGAATTTACCAATGCTATCCCAGTCATCAAAGTCCCCATCCACGAGCATTCTCACCTTTTTTTCAGTAAGAATGTTATAGAGAAAGAAAATTGTTGAAAGAATGAGAATGGCAGAAAAGAGAATTGGAACAAAAAACAGCTTTTTCTGGAGTTTCTTGACAATCTGACGCCGCTTTTTTCCATCGTAACTTCTGGTTGTGAGCCCATTCGTTTTCATTTTTTCTCTCATCATTGGACGAGGTGCTTGGTGTCTCTCTTGTCGTTCAGGAATTTTTTGATGCTCTGGTGGTGCTTTTTTAATTTCCTTTTCCAGTGTTTCCCATCTTCTTGGTTGTGCCGGTTGTTCAGTAACAACTGGTTTCTGGCTTTCCGATTTTGCAGCTTTCTCAAGTGCTTTCTGCCTTGCAATTTCCTCCAGAGCTTCCCATGCCTTTTTTGTTTCCGGGTCAATCTTCTTTTCTTTTTTCCCATACTTTTTATAAAGTTCCTCCACTTCCTTCCACGGGTCTCTAATTTCCTTTTTTTCCTCCTCTCTTTTTTCCTCTTTTTTCTCCACAACACTTAGAGTATATCCACAACTGGGACATTTTGCGATGCCTGGTTCAACCTGAAGGTTACAGTATGGGCACCTCACTTTTTCAACCATGGGAAACTGATTGCAACCCTTCTTAATTAATTTTTCTTCTTTTTCAGTATCTCCGAAGAAGTTGGAAAAGCTAGATACTCACTACTACCCAAAAAACCATTAGAAAGGGAATTGATGTGGACATACTACCGGGAAACCTACTGATTTTTTCCCGGCCTACACCCCTATGGCTCCTGTGCCATAGAAGTGGCCATCAACCCTTTCCTAGTGTATTTTCATTTCACTCTCTTACTTCATAGAGAGCGAGAAGAAATTCCTTGAATCTCACCTCCTTCTCTATATAGATCTGCCCACTTGGCGCTGGTGCCGAAAGGCGTCACCTTACGAATATAGAATCCCCGTATGTTCCTGATAGTCAGTTCAGTTGCGGGTGTTATAGGTATTCGTTTCATGAGATATCTATAAGATATCTTAAATATTTAACACTTTCTATGCCTCGGTGGAATTTTGAAAGACCCGTTTGAAAATTTATAAGAAAGATGTATCAGGAGCTTTGCATACTGGCATCAATTTTTGAATTTTAGCCAGTATCTTTCGGAGATACTGTTTTTATATTTTATACGATAGAAGGCAGAGTATCGCTCTTCCTACCAATCTCCGTCTTTATGACCTCAATCAGGGCATTGCCATCAGGTACCAGATAATCTGCACCCGCAGCCAAAAGGTCCGCCATACTCCCAGAGCCCCACAGCACTCCAATTCCTATTGCACCTGCATTTTTGGCTGTGAGAATGTCGAACTTGGTATCGCCAACAATTCCGACCTGCCAGACCGGCACATTAACCTGGCTTGCAAACTCCACAACTGCATCAGGAGATGGTTTTGGATTTTTTGTGTTATCACAGCCATAAACCGCCTGAAAGTAGAGCAGGAGTCCAAAGTGGGAGAGAATTTTTTCTGTGATTTCTGAGCTGCGCATCGTAAGGACGCCCATTGGAACACCTGCACCTTTCAGGTAGTTGAGCACTGGGAGGATTTGGGGAAAAACCCGCGTGTCCTGTGCAAAGGTAGAAAGCATCAGGTTTCTGTAGTGTTCAACCATCTCATCTATCTTCTCTGTCCGTTTTCTCAAAATCTCATGCAATGTGCACCCATAGAATGTTTTAAATTCATCATCTGAGAATTCTGGGAATCCAAATGCTTTCACAGTGGCATTCACGCAACGCCTGATAGTGTTCCTACTGTCTAAGATTGTTCCATCGCAATCGAAGAGAACCGCTTGGATACCCATTTTTCACTCCACTCCGAGTTTTGTTAGAATATCTCTGAATATTGCTTCAATTTCTCTGTGACCATCAATGTTTACAAGTTTGTTTTGGCCAGCATAATAATCTATAAGCACTTTCGTTTGGCTTCGATAGGTCTCTAGCCTCTTCCGAACTGTCTCCTCTTTGTCGTCATCTCTCTGGTAAAGAGGTTCTCCACAACTGTCGCATTTATTCAGAACCTTAGGGGGATTGTATTTGACATGGTAAACAGCACCACACTTTTTGCAGGACCGTCTCCCAGTAATCCGTTCCACCAGAATTTCCTCTGGCACATCAATGTTTACCACATAGTCAATCACCGCAATTTTATCAAGGGCTTTTGCCTGCTCAAGTGTTCTTGGAAACCCATCCAAAATAAACCCGCTTTTACAGTCTGACTTTTGAAGGCGTTCCTTCACAATTCCAACAACAATCTCATCAGGCACAAGCTTTCCTGCATCCATGTATTTCTTAGCTTCCATCCCAAGTCCCGTTTTTTCAGCCACTGCTTGTCTAAGCATGTCTCCAGTAGAGATTTGTGGTATTCCCAACTTAGTAGCAAGTTTCTGGGCTTGCGTTCCTTTACCTGCACCTGGTGCACCAAGCATTATGAGGTTCATGGTTCTGCAATACACAAATCCTTTAAAAACCTTTATATCAAAGAGGCATATTCCTTGCCGATAATTATGTCTGGAGAAATAGACATAGTAATTTATCCTCTTGCTCTGACCACAGCGATTCCTCTGCTGCTGGGCGTGCTCTGCTATTTGCTTCCGAACAAACATGTGAGAAATTTGATTGTAGGCATAGGAACATTGAGCGCAATTATAGGAAGCATATGGCTCTTCCTCTATCTAACTGGAGTCAATGGTGAAATAACCCTGGAGATAGATAGAATAAGTTTGCTGGGAAAGAGCATCTCGCTTTTTGAGTTAATTGCAGCATTGGATTTCGCCCTTCTTATTGGCTTTCTCATAATTGCCCTGGAACGAAAGAGTTTCTGGGCAGGGCTCTTTGCATTTCTCCAGCTAATTCCTCTTGCCTGGTATGAATTCTATTATATGCCTCTACACGAAACCGAACATCTGGCCCCAATAAGAATAGATTATTGGTCAGGCATAATGTGTCTGATAATCTCAATTATCGGTTCGTTGATTGCAATTTATGCTGTAAAATACATGGAGGGTCAGAAAAACCAGAACAGATTTTTTGCCTATGTGATTGGGTTCTTAGGTGCAATGAATGCGGCTGTGTTTGCAGATAACCTTCTCTGGTTCTTCTTCTTCTGGGAGGTGACAACACTTGCTTGCTACATGCTCATCAAGCATGAGGAGACAGAGGAAGCCCTGAAAAACGCAACATGGGCACTGGAGGTTACCCTGGGTGGAGGCACAGCAATGGCTTTTGGAATTGTAATCCTTGGCACGATGTCGCCTGCAATCACCACTTTCTCTGAAATTATAAGCAAAGCAAGTGACAGTGCAGGAGCAATCCCAGGGCTTCTCATTTTCTCACTCGCATTTGTGGCACTTGCCGGCTTAACCAAATCTGCACAGGTGCCGTTCCAGAGCTGGCTGCTGGGTGCAATGGTCGCTCCAACACCTGTTTCAGCACTTCTGCATTCAAGCACGATGGTCAAGCTCGGTGTCTATCTCTTTGTGCGTCTTTCTCCGGTTTTCGCCCACATTCAGTCACTTGGCTACCTGATTGCGATTATTGGTGGCTTCTCCTTTATGATAACTGCAATTCTTGCAATTTCTCAGAACAATGCGAAAAAAGTGCTTGCCTACTCAACCATTGGTAACCTCGGATTGATAATAATGCTTGCAGCGTTGCACTCTCCATTTGCGGTGGCTGCTGCAATCGTGCTTACGGTGTTCCATGCGATTTCTAAAGCCCTCCTGTTCCTGGGTGTTGGTGTAGTCCAGCATGAGACACACTCAAAGGAAATCGAGAAGATGGATGGGTTAATTGTTCGCAAGCCGTTCATAACTACGGTGCTGTTGATGGGCATTCTAACAATGATAATTCCACCTTTTGGTATGTTCCTTGGCAAATACTTTGCTGTTCAAGCAGGTCTTGAGATGCCGATTATCGTATTTTTCCTGGCTGTAGGGAGTGCAGCTACAGTGGTTTATTATCTGAAGTGGATTGGAAGAATGATAAACATGGAGACAGAGGAAGAAATCACACCAGAAAGAATGAGTGTGCTTTTCTCCGCTCCGTTAGTAATTATGCTTAGCTTAGCAGTGATTCTTTCAGTGATGATTTCTCCCATTGTTGAAAGCTTCATAAATCCAGCAGTTAAGGTTCTGCTGAACACTCAAGTACCGCTTCATGCAGTGACCTATGCTACAACTCTCACAACTCCCTGGGGTTATTTCTCTCCAGTGTTCATCGCAATTTTCCTTGCGGTGGTTCTGCTCGTACCTGCATTAAGCAGGGTTGAGAAGAAAGACCTCACAAAGGTTTACTCTTGCGGTGTGGAATATCCAACTGTGCTTGGTGGCACATACTTTGAAAAACAGATTGGAGAGGAAAAGATGAACCTGTATGTAAACAGCTTGGGCATTGGATTGATGATAACACTGCTTGCACTTGGAATTCTGGCAATCACAATAACGGGGGTGTGGTAGATGGTGGAAGTAATGGTTGACTACACAACAATTCTTGGAATCGTGTTTTTCCTGCTGGCACCTTTCATTGGGATGCTCGTGATTGGGCTTGACAGAAAGATTACTGCAAGAATGCAGAATAGAATAGGTCCTCCTGTGCTCCAGCCCCTCTACGATGTTGTGAAACTCTTCGGGAAGGAGGATAGAATAGTGAACAAAGCCCAGGTAATTTTTGCGATTGCATTCTTTGGAATGGTCATGCTAGCTACAGTCTTCTTCTGCCTTCGAAGCGATTTGCTCGTGGTCTTCTTCCTACTGAATGCGGGTGCAGTTTTCATGGTACTTGGTGCTTATAGCACACGCTCCGCCTTCAGTGCGATTGGTGCAAACCGAGAGTTAGTCCAGATGCTCGCATATGAGCCAATTTTCCTGCTCGTGATATTCGGGATTGGCTACACGGTGAAGAGCTTTGAGATTACAGCAATTTACGAGCCTCTTATTCTCAAGCTTCCACTTGCACTGGTGGCAATGGTGATTGTGTTGATGATAAAGATGCAGAAATCGCCTTTTGACATTTCTACAGCGCACACAGAAATAATTTCAGGCACAATGGTAGAATATTCTGGCACCTACCTTGGAATTCTAAAGCTCACGCACTGGTATGAACTCTTTGTAATTCTTGGTGTGCTTGGGCTTTTCGTGATTGTGCCTGGCAATTTCCTGCTTTCAATTGTGGCTATGGTTTTGCTAATTGCAGTTGTTTACCTGGTAGTGATGATAATTGACAACATCACCACGAGATTGACATGGGATTCGTTACCAAAGGTGGCATTGCCGATTGGAATAGGTTTAATAATAATCAACATGATATATGTAGCAGTGACAGCAGGAGGTGCATAAAATGCCTGATGAGGATGGAGCCCTCACAAAGCTTTCAAGGTTGAAATCGCCATGGATTCTGCACTATGACTGTTCAAGTTGCAATGGCTGTGATATTGAAATTCTGGCATGCTTGACTCCCTATTACGATATTGAGCGTTTTGGGATTTTGAACAAGGGAAATCCAAAGCATGCAGATGTTCTGATGGTAACTGGCAGCGTGAACCACAGAAACAAGGTGGTTTTGAAGAATCTCTATGACCAGATTCCACCACCCAAGGTTGTGATTGTTGTAGGTGCATGCGGTTCAACAGGTGGCGTCTTCCACAACTGCTACAATGTGCTGGGCGGTGTTGATAAGGTGATACCAGTGGATGTCTATGTGCCGGGGTGTCCCCCTAAACCAGAAGCAATAATTGATGGTGTGGTGAAGGCACTTGAGAAACTGAAGGCAATTCAGGAGGGTAAGTGGGTTGAGAAGAAGAAAGGCAAAGAAGAAAAGAAGAAAGAAAAAGAGGAAAAGAAGGAGGAGGAATAATTATGGAAAATGATACTGTTGTTACAAAGGAAAATTTGCTGGATGAGGTAAAGAAACTTGCAGAAAATGATGCCAGATTTGTAATTGCTACCTGTGTGGACTTGGGGGAAAAACTGGAAATAATTTATCATTTTGACACACTCGGGGAAAAGCCAAATCTGGTAAATCTGAGGCTGCAGTTCTCTCCAGATGAGGAGATTCCTTCTATAAGCAGTATTTATCCCTGCGCTACCCTTATAGAATGCGAAATTGTTGATATGTTTGAGGCAAAAATTAAGGGGATTCCACATGGAATGCTGCTGGCACCTGATTCTCCGAAGGCGCCATTGCGAAAGAAGAAAGAGGAAAAGAAGGGGGTGAAATAGATGGCAAAGACAGTGCTCACATTCGGGCCTCAACATGTGGTTTTTCCAGAACCAATCCAGTTCAAACTCAAAGTTGAGGATGAATTTGTAGTGGGTGCAGAACCTGTGATTGGGTATGTTCACAGAGGTATTGAGAAGGCATTTGAGCTGAACGAACTTAAGAAAAACATTTTTTTGGCTGAAAGAATTTGTGGTATTTGCCAGTCCCCGCACAGCACTGCGTATGTACTAGGCGTGGAGCGATTGATGGGAATTGAGGCACCAGCGAGGGCAAGATACATCAGAGTGATTATCAATGAAATGAACAGGTTGCATTCCCATATGCTCTGGTTTGGATTGCTTGGAGATGCGATTGGATTTGAGAGTTACTTCATGCAGGTCTGGAACTACAGGGAAAAGCTGATGGATGTGCTGGAGAAAATAACAGGGAATCGGGTGACTTATTCTATGAATGCGATTGGGGGCGTGCGAAGAGACATTAGTGAAGAGCAGGCAAAAGAGGTAAACAAAGTAATGGACTTTCTGGAGGAAGCACTGAAGAGTGTGGCGGATGTGCTCAAGGACTACACACTCGTGAAACGCACTAAAGGTGTAGGTGTGCTTACAGAAAAGGAGGCAAAACGGGATGGGGCTGTGGGACCCACCGCAAGAGCATCTAATGTGCCATATGACATGAGGATGCTTGGCTACGATGCCTATGGCGATCTTGATTTTAAGCCAGTTGTTGTAGACACCTGTGACAGCTATGGCAGGGCAGTTGTGAGATGGAAGGAAATGTTCCAGTCAATTGAGTTAATAAGAGAATCGCTATCTAAGATGCCGCCAGGGGATATAATTACCAAGTCCACAGCGTTGCCAAAGGGGGAATGCGTTATTCGTGTTGAGCCGCCCAGAGGCGAGCTTTTCTACTATCTCAAGGGCAACGGAACAAAGAATCTGGAGCGGGTGAAGGTGCGAACGCCCACATTTGCAAATATCTGGCCCACAATCACAATGCTCAGCAAGGGCTGTGAGTTTGCAAATGTGCCGGTGGTTGTGCTTTCAATTGACCCGTGCATTTCCTGCACAGAGAGGTGAAAAAATGCCAGGCATGATTTCACTCATTTTGAGAAACCTGCTTTCAAAGCCAGTAACCAGGAAATACCCGTTTGAGAAAAGGGCACCATTTCCCACAGCAAGGGGCCATATTGTGTTTGCAAGGATGAAGGACTGCGTTTTTTGTGGTCTGTGCATGCGAAACTGCCCGGCAAATGCAATCAAGGTGGATAAGGCAAGCAAGACAAACACGCTTGAACCCTTCAGGTGTATCCAGTGTGCAATGTGCGTGGAAGTTTGCCCAAAGAAAGTGATTGACATTCTTCCAGATTACACAAAGCCAGAATACGAAAAGACAGAGATAAAGTTTGTGCAGTAAATTACATCAGAAAAGCTAAAGTAAAAGTTAATCTCTTAGCTCTTCCAGAATCCCTGCAATTGGTATTCCTGCATACTCCACTCTGTATTCAAGTTCATATTTTAGCTCATAAATCGCTTTTTCGATTTTCCAGAATTTCAGCATTTTTTTGCTTAGTTCAATCTCAGGCACAAGTGAGGAATTAAGTTCTCGCATTTTCTGTATGTAGTTTTTTACAAAGGCATTTCCAGTTTTTTCTTCATACAAATTCAGCATTTCTGCCACTTTTTCATCTATCCACAAATCAACATCTATCCCCGTAAGAACAAGGGGTGCCCAGCAGAGTTTTTCTCTTTCGCCAGTTATGGAAAGCCGTTCTTCAAGATAGTTTCTGAAAGCAAGGTGTTTGAGATAGGCAAAGGAACGGAGCATTGTCGCCACATCCCGCAACGGTGGCAGTTTCTCTCTCCGCTCAGCACCCTTTCTTCCCGGCTCCCCCTCAAAATCCAGGACATAAAAGTTTTCCTCCTTTCCATATAGCACCTGCCCCAGATGGTAGTCCTGATGGGTTCTTATCTTTTGCAAGCCCGCAAATTCGCCTGCCTCTTCAAGGTGCTTTGCAACCATCTCCTTCTCAATTTCTTCTGCCATTTTCTGGATTGCAGTGCTATGGCTGTGAGCTGCAGGTAACTTCTGAATTTTTTCAAGGCAGTAGTTCAGATTTGAGAGAATTCTGCTTTTCCATCGCTCAATGTCCTCTTCCGTTATGATTTCTGGCTGAAACTTCTCATCCTCTCCAATTAAATGAACATGCATCTCCGCAGTGGTTTTTCCAAGTTTAGCTGCAAGCCCCTCAGAATGTTGCATCACTGCGTTTTTCCCTTCTGGCCTATCGCTATTAAGGAGGAAATTCAAATCCTTCATGAATGCTTTTATTCCATCGCCTGCACATTCTAAAAATTCCATCAGCAGGAAGCCATTTGCAACTTTACCACCGATTGAAACCTCGGCATAACCAAGAACATGGGGCACATTTTTAAAGTTAGAAAGCTGGAGCAGCATTTCTACCTCAGGGTTATCAGCATCAAAGGTCCTATAGGTTTTAAGCACCATGGTTCTTTCTGATGTTAGAAGCTTCAAGTTGAAGTTTGTAGTATCTCCGCCAATCACCTCTCCTTTTCGCACCTTCAATCCCCTTATGTTCTGTCTCAGCACAAAACTGATTTCCGATTTTTTACCCGCAAATCTTTCTCCATCTTCAAACATTCTGTAAATGATTGAGGGAAAAACATCCAGATATTCTGCCTCAAACACATGAATGTTTCCATTGCCTTTTTTCAATGTATGCACAGATGCCCCTGCCTCAAAAATCTGGAAGGCACTTTTTGCAAATGCAATTGGCACAAAATATCTTTTATTGCCCGGCTTCGTTTTTAAAATAAAAAATTCAACTCCTAGATTTTCTGTGGTATAGGCAGGGATTCTGTCCTCAATCCCCACACTAATTTTTTCAAGTTTCTGTCCAAACCATCTTTGCTTTCGTAACTCCCCATTTATAAAAATTTCAAGTTCCTTATTTGAAATCATTCTCCTACAACCTCCCTGTATAGCGAAAAAGTTTTCTCTGCAATACGCTCCCAGGCAAATTCCTCTGCCCGTTTTCTTCCCTCGGCAACCAATCTTGCCCTGAATTCATCATCTCTCAAAACCTTCTCAATTCCCTCTACCAGTGATTCTACATTTCCTGGCTCGACAAGCACACCGTTCTTTCCCTCCTGAATAACCTCTTTTATTCCACCTACTGCTGAGGCCACAACTGGGGCACCGCAGGCCATTGCCTCAAGATTGATGATGCCAAATGGCTCGTAAATTGAAGGACAGACGAAAAGTTGGGCACTGGAATAAAGAGCAATTATTTCTTCTTCAGAAAGCATTCGGTTAAGCCAAATAATGTTCTCCATTCCCTTGAGTTTTGCAGCAAGTTCCGCCTCTATTTCAGCAGTATCTGGCTTTCCTGTAACCAGCACCAGTGTATCTTTGACTTTCTTCATTGCTTCCACAAGCTCGAAAATCCCTTTCTGTCTTGTAAGCCGCCCCACAAAAAGAATGTAGGGTTTCTTTACACCTAAATTTGAAAGCAGCGCCTCATTCTCTCTTTTCCTGTATTTTTCAATGTCAATTCCGTTGTGAATCACAACTATTCTGTTTTCAGGAATCCCATAGACCTTCTGGATGTCTTTTTTCATTTCTCCAGAAACAGCAATTATTCTGTCGCACTCCTCCAGCCCTGTCTTCTCCATCCATACACTCAAATTGTAACCACTGCCGAGCTGCTCTGCCTTCCATGGTCGCAATGGTTCAAGTGAATGCACAGTCGCTAAAACTTTTTTTCCATAAAGCTTTTTTGCGTAAAAGCCAGCAAGATTCGTGTACCAGGTGTGTGTATGAACAATATCTCCATCGATGGGCTCAGCCACAAAGGAAAGGCAAAGTGAGAGGGTTTCCAGCACTTTTCCATGTCTCTCCTTTATTTCGCTCATC
This sequence comes from Thermoplasmata archaeon, assembly GCA_038874435.1. Lineage (NCBI taxonomy): Archaea > Methanobacteriati > Thermoplasmatota > Thermoplasmata > Thermoplasmata archaeon. Next base: position 35,210 of record JAVZCK010000009.1, on the reverse strand, counting down.
TCCTTCCAAGGAACAAAATATTTCACAGCAACTCTATCCATATTCTTTGGCTTTTCATTTCCAATCGTTCGCACCTCCACATCCATGAATTTCAGCAGGGCTCTTGTTAGATACTTCAGATGGATGCCAACGCCCCCATAAATGTTTGGAGGATACTCCAATGCCATCATTGTCACTTTCATGCAACAGGCAAAGGCATAGCCAATCTTAATTTTATCGGAGAAAGACATCAGGTTGTTTCGATGTTTGAGTGCACTTTTTCAAGCTCGTTCTGAATCTTCCTCAACATAGATTTGTTTCCAGTTCTGGTGTAAAACGCCATCACCTCAGCCAAATTTTTCTTTGCTTCCTCTAATCTTCCAGTCTCAATGTACAATTTTGCCAGATAAAATTTTATTGTGTTGACACCATCATCCAGGCCAATTTTTTTGTAAATTTCATACGCTTTCATAAAATACTCCTCTGCCATCTCAAATCTTTTCGCAACTCGCAGGACTTCGCCCATGCTTGCATTTGCACTTCCAATAAATTCCATGCTCCCAGTTTCCTCAGCCAGTCCAATTGCGTAATGGGCATACTCTATTGCCTCCTCAATCCGTCCGAGGTATGCATAAGCAGTTGCCATGCTTCCCATTGTATTTGACTGCATTCGCTTCTCACCCATTTCCCTTGAAAGTTCTATAGATGCAAGATAACACTCTATTGCTGTTTTGTAATCTCCAATGTCCTCATATGCAAGTCCAATATTTGTCAGCACAATCATTTCTGTCTCCTTCTCACCGATTCGCCTTACAATTTCAACTACTTTTTTGTAAAACTCAATCTCCTCAAGCCGTTCTCCCTTCAAACCGTAAATCAATGCAATGTTGTTTGTGACTGCAGCCACACCCAGCAAGTCGCCCATGTCCTCCCAGATTTTCTTTGCCCTCATAAAATAATCAAGGGCTAATTCATGTTCTCCCATGTTGTTCAGCACAATTCCAAGGTTATTGTAAGAAATCGCAATCTCCTTTTTCATTCCATACTTTACTCTTATTTCCAGTCCTTTCTCTAAACATTCCTTCGCTCTTTTAAAATCTCCGAGGTAAAACAAGCCAGTTCCCAGCCGATGACAGCACTCACCCAGTTCAATTTCATCCCCATGTTTTTTGCAGAGTTCCACACTTTTTTCATAATATTCCACAGCCCGCCTGTAATTTCCCATCTTTTCATGCACCCAGCCCATGTTTCTGAAAATCTCTGTGGTGGTGAGATAATCCTCTTTTTTCACTTCTGCTAATGCCTTCTCCAGCACACCAAGAGCATTGGTGAGGTCTCCTTTTCTAAGGTATGGTTCTGTCAATTTTATTAACACTTTTACCCTTTGCAGTGTGTCCATACAGTGCTGCAGTGCAGCATTATAACTTTCTATTGCCCGAGAGTAATCTCCTTTTACGATATAACAATCTCCAAGCAATCTGTAGACCTCATTTGCATACTGCCCTCTTACCTCTACCTCCTGAATTTGTTTCAAGCCCTTCTCTGCCTCACAGATGTTGCGGAAACACTCTTCAATTCCATAACTGGCAGCTGCATGTTTTGCTGCAAGAATCAGGTACTTTACACCATTTTCAAAGTTTCCACCAAGGAGGTAATGCCTCCCTATCTCCCCCCAATATCTGCTTTCGTTCTGGTGATGCTTCTCAATTTCTATTGCTGCGTTTCTGTGAAGCAATTTTTTTCGTTGGCCAGTAATGGATTTATAGACGGCCTCCCAGACCAAGTTTGAGCTGAATTCATAGCATTCCTCACCCTCTTGAATCTCTTGAATTATTCCTAACTCCCTCAACCTATCAATGACATTCAGCAACTCATCTTCCTTCATGTCTGCGAGACCTCTAAGTACTGGGTACTCAAATCTTCTTCCAATAACTGCTGCTATCAGCAATACCTTTCTTTCAATCTCGCTCAATCTGGCGATTCTATGCTGGACAACACTCCTGATGCTCTGGGGCAGGTCTATCTCACTCATGCTGGCGTTTAATTTGCGACTTGCCCTGTCAAAAATTTTTTCTTCCAGTATTGTTCTACCCAATTCCTCCACAAAGAAGGGATTACCTTCGGAAAGGGTGTATATTTTTGAAATAAGCTCTTCTGGCATCTTCCATGTGCCGAGAATCTTTGTGAGGAGGTGCACCGTTTGGTCTGTATTGAATGCCTTAAGCTCAAGGGTTTTACAACCTCTCTCTATGTTGATATTTTTAACTGTCTCTGCAAAAATTTCATTTTTTCTGGTAGCTAGACCTTCGGAATTGTAGGTTACAAGGGCAACCATTCGCATATTTTGAATCGTTCTTGAAAGATAATGTATAAGGGCTAGAGTGCCTGAATCTGCCCATTGAATGTCTTCAAGTATCAGAAGCACCGGCTTCTCTTTCGCAATTGTATTGAACTTTCGGATAAGATTCTCAAGCACCATCAATTTTTCCTGGTTAGGGTTTTTCCAACCACTCCTTGGAGTTTTTTCCTCACTCTCGGGCAGGCTTAAACCAAGTGGAATGTATATTTCCTTCTTCTCGGTGTTTGCAATACGACTAAACATCTCATAAATTGGGAAATATGGTACTGTGTTTTCATAGATACATCTCCCAATCAAAACCATAAAACCTTTTTCTTCTGCAATCCTGCTCAGATGGGTGCAGAGAGCGGTCTTGCCCATTCCTGTTGGCCCTGTGATAAAGTACATGGCGCCGCGTTCATCCACAATCTTCAGTGCATCAGAAAGTTCTGCGATTTCTACCTCTCTGTCAATAAACCACTCTGCCATGGATTGCCAAACTCCTTAATGCTTACTAATGCTCACATCAGTCCTTCCACACTTTATCAAATGCCTTACTCAACATTGCCTCCTGGTCTGGAGTTAGTGTCCCGGGACTCAAGGGCACATAAATCATTGATTGGGTTGTGTTGGCAATATCAACTACCTTCTTCACAAACTTGAGCACCTTATCAAAGCCATTTTCCACGATGAGCATCTCCAGTCCATCAATCACCACTACTGCCTTCTGATTGTTCCGCATGAACGAGCTTATTGTGAGCATAATTTCAAATTCAAGGCGTTTGGGGTCAAGGGGTTTTGTGCCCTCCTTCGTGCTCATTGAGGAAATCCATTCAAATTTTGCATTTTCAAGTCCATAAACCTGTTTAAGCTTATCTGGATACTGGGTAGAGAGGCAGAGTACAGGGTGTTGCTTTGAAATTTCGTTTATCTGCTTGTAAAAGCCAGCAATGTCGCTTGTTATCAAGAGATTGTTCATCCCATGCTCTATCTTCATTGTTTTTTTCTCTTCACCTTTGAATACTCCCCTTGCATGGCATTTGGGGCATTCCACCTCCATAGGTGCACCAGCATACTTAATTGTAAAACTGGTGCCACATTGGCTGCATTGAATTGTTTTGTCAATGCCTGCGACCACAGGTGGCTGGGGCATTGGCATAGGAGGCGCTTCTCTCTTTATTGGCATCACCTTTATCTTTTCAAATTTTTTCTTGTAGAGGTAGTAGGAGGCGAGAGCATCTGGTACAACAAGCAGGACACCCATTACAATCATTGCAATACCACCGAAGTAGACCGCTGCAAAGAAATAAACCAGAATGTAGAGAATGCAGAGCAGAAGCACTGTGTAATGCCACCATCTAATTTTCTTGACATTCGCTCTCAATTCCCTGGGTAATTTCTGCCTATATCTCATGAAAAATGTATTTGGAAAATATCGGAGAAGCACAATGAAGATAACCAAAACTACGAAAAGTATCGCTGGTGATTCTATCGGGTCAAGTGTGGAAAATGTGAAAGATGCAGGTTGCCAAGTGTCGTATGTAGCATCCAGTTTAATTATGTAGCCCGCAGGTGTCCTTATCACAAGAGGATTCACTCCTGAAAATTCTGAGCATGAGAGTGCACCTACTGTATACGCCACAGTGTGGAATGTTACTGGGTATTTATCAGAGGCAGATGGTGCAAGGGACCAGTTGCCGCTTTGGTTAACCACATCTATTCCTACATGGATATCTTCAAGCTTTGTGGTGTTGTTAATTGCATAGTAGAATGGCGCGTACAGCACTTTCACAAGAGCAAAATGTGCCAGCACTGGGTTAGATTTTTCTGTTTCTTCATACATTCTGCACCCAAGCAGGTATTTGATTTCAATGCTTTCCTGGGAGTTCCATGTTGTGCCAAGAAGCCCTGTGGTGTCTACCTCAAGCGCTGCTTCACCTGAGCCATAGTCCCCTTTGCTCAATGGCTCAGAGCGACGAATTTCCACACCCCATACCCTGATTTTTTTGTAGCCCTGAACTCCTTCCAGGCAATTTTCCACACTTCCATAGCCAACAAAGTATCTGTTGAATAGGTCTCTTGCTGAAATGCTTGCAGTTGTGGCATTTTCTCCATAGAGATGCACCAGAAGGGCATGTCTGTATTCAGTGGCTGCATCGCCCTCCAGTCGCCATGTGATGTGCCCGCCTCCTTCAGCATACTGCAGGACTTCAAAATCCGCAGACACAGTTATTGCTCCTTCCTCCGCCATTGCTCCCTGAGAGTTAAGAAGCGGTAGCAGTAGTACAAATAGTATCAGCCCGCCGACACTAGGTTTTTTCAAACTTCCTCGGAACATCAACAGGAAAAATGCAGTGAGGTATATATAGGTTCACTCTAAAAATGCCGTAAAATAGATATTCTACGATAGTATACCCTCCCAAGAGGACTATGCAGAATCTAAAGATTGGAATTACAGGGCTCCCAGGCGCTGGTAAGACATCCACTCTTCTGAAGTTGATTGAGAGCCTTGAAAATGAGGGATTGGTTGTTGGGGGTATGATTACTGAACCAATCCTCGAGAAAAATAAAAGAATCGGATTTTACATCGTGAATTGGCTTACCAAAGAGCGTCAAATTTTTGCTCACATAAAAAAAGAGTCCAAGATAAAAGTGGGAAGGTATGGTGTGGACATCACCGTGCTTCAGACACTCGGTGTTGAGTCCCTTAAAATGGCGTTGGAAAAGGCAGATGTGATTGTAATTGATGAGATTGGAAAAATGGAGGTCGAGAGCAGCAAGGAGTTTATTGATATTGTGAAAGAGATTTTGGATTCTGAAAAGCCAGTGATAATTACATTACACAAAAAATCTAGAAATCCCTTACTTCAGGATATACGAAGGAGAGACGATATAAGGATTCTGGAGGTTACGCCAATCAACAAAAATTTTCTACCATTCAGAATAATGAAGTTATTGAAGGGAGAGACATTGTGAGAGGACTCTATCTTGAAGAAATTACTGAAGGAAACACTGTATGCCTTGTCCCTGCATACCAGAGAGTGAAAGGTCCTGGAAGTTCAAAGATGCCAGTGTTCTACAATCCCAACATGGAATTTGCGAGGGATGTGACCATTAGTTTGCTTTCCGGATTGCTGGACAAAAGAAGGAAGCTAAAAGTTCTCGATGGAATGGCTGCTACGGGAATTAGAGGGATAAGAATAAAAAACGAGGTTTCAAAGCGCTTTGAGGTGACACTCAACGACATAAATCCGCTTGCAGTTAAATTGATAAAAAAGAATTTGGAGCTGAATAAATTGGAGGCCGAGGTTGAAAATAAAAATCTAAACGAAATTCTTGCAACCAGTGCTTATGATTATATTGATGTGGACCCTTTTGGTAGTCCAGTGGAATACCTTGACCTTGCCTTTCAGAGCATAAAGAGGCGTGGAATTATTGGCGTTTCTACAACAGATACTTCTGTGCTCTGCGGCACAGCCCCGAAAGTGTGCGTGAGAAGATATATGGCTAAGAGCAGAAATAATTACATGTGCCATGAAATCGGTCTCAGAATTTTTCTGGGTTATGTGGCAAGAACAGCTGCAAAATTCGACAGAGCAATTAAACCGCTTGTGTGCTTCTATGCAGACCATTACTTCCGTACCTTTGTTCAAGTGGAAAATGGTGCTGGGAGAGCTGATGCGTGTCTTGCGAATATGGGCTACCTCTCTGTTAATGAAAAAACAGGCGAGGTAAGAACTTTGCTATCACCTGAACGGGAGGCACTCGGACCACTCTGGCTTGGAAACTTGTTTGATAATGATGCCCTGAGAAAAATGGTTGTCAGAGAAAATTTTAACACCTCGAGACGATTCAATAGAATGCTGGAAATCTGGAGTGAAGAATGCGCGGCAGAGCCATTTTTCTATGATACTAACGAACTTGGCAAAATTTTTCATCTTTCACCACCACCTCTTGAGAAACTGATTTCAGCACTTAGAATGCTCGGCTACAGAACTGTGCGAACCCACATTTCCCCAAATGGGTTTAGAACGAATGCTACAATTAGCCACATCAAAAGCATTTATGAAATGCTGAATATGAAATAAAAAAGGTTTAGAATTTTTTCGTTGTTCGTATGGCTGAGAGGAGAGCCACCGACATCAGCCCAGCGAATACTGCGATTGCTGAGACACCTTCTGGTGTTGCATCAGCAATAATGTCAACATGGGTACCTTGAGTCCCGCTCACAGACACACCGCTTATTGAGCCACGCAATTCCGTATCATACCAGACCTCAACATTGTAGTTGCTTCCTTCCTTCACTGCAACCTTGTAATATCCGCTTCCGAAACCATCGTAACCCTCGTCCACGCCATTAATTTCTGTAAATGTGGTGCCAAGCACGGTCCCGCTGGTGTCCTTAACTACGACAACTCTGTTGTCAAGTGGGGCTTTTGTACTTGAGTTCACATAGCCCCAAATCCAGCCGCCCGTTTCAATGGAACCACTTCCCGCCTGTGTGACATTCACAAGTTTGAATGTACCAGTTGAGTTTTTGTATTCAACGGTGTTGAGAGTATTCCAGTTTGTGCCATTCCACTCGTAGAATCGCACACGGAGGACATAGTCATAGGTGGAGAGAGGTACCATGCCCGTAGAACGCATTACAAGCCAGTGGCTGAATTTACCTGTTTCATTTGTGACAAAGTATGTGTAATAACTCTGGTTGTGCCAGCCCCAGGGAGCACTTGTGTTTGAAAAGTTGCCGTTAGTCCACACTTGAGAGTAGTTGACATTCGTGACGCCTCCATATATCCATGCTCCCACTCTGTAGGTGGTGGAGGCGTTGCCCGTGAATGTGAACCTTATTGCAAAGGGTATGTTTTCGTCGAGAGCTGCGTAAACTGGATGCACATCAACAGCACCGGAAGCCAGAATGTTCTGTGAGTTGGAAGTAGTGCCCTTGGTGGTTGACTGTGACTGGTGGCTGCCTGAGAAAGAACCTCCATTAAGCAAAGTATAAGTAAACATTGCTACGATTAGAAGTAAAATAGCCCCCAGTGTGACCAGCGTGACAATGTCTATTCCCTGAGGTTTTTCTGCATGGAGCACGGCTTTGTGTCCATTCACAAAACCTTTTCCCTGGTAGATGCTTCTGTTCACATGTTTCATTATATCACCAGTTCTCTAAAGTCCTCCTGAGATATATTCTTTGCTGTCGGGAATCGCAAGAACTGCTACCAAGAAACTTTAAATATTGGCTGATTTTTGTGACACAGGATGGAGGATTACCATGCCTAAAGAAGAAACGCAGACGCAGGCAAAGAAATCAGTTCCTAAAAAGGTAAAGGATAAATGGAAAGCGAAGCAAGAATACAGAATCCTTGCACCAGAAATGTTCGGAGGAATCGAAATTGGTAGAAGTGTCGCGGATGAGCCGGCCAAAATGATAGGCAGAACACAGGAGGTCTCTGCTCAAGACCTGACTGGAAACATTGCGAAATCGCATATCAAGCTGTTTTTCAAAGTTAATGAAGTAAAGGGGTTTGATGCCCATACTGAGTTTGTGGGCCATGACATGACTTCTGACTACATCAGAAGACTCACGAGACGAAGAAGAACCAAAATTGAGGGTTCCTATCGTCTAACTACCAAAGATAATGTGTTGATAGCAATCAAACCAGTAAGTATTGCAGAGAAGCATCTGCAGTCAAGACAGGAGGCAACCATAAGACATAAAATTGAAGAAACGCTGAAGAAGGTTGTGAGCGAGAAAACGCTGAGTGAAGTTGTGAAAGATATAGTTTCCGGTGAATTGAGCAATATTTTGGCTAAATCCTGCAAAACAGTTTACCCACTCAAGAAAATTGAGATAAGGAAAAGCGTTGTGTTAAAGAAATCTGCTCTTCCTCCAGCCGAGCCAGAAAAGAAGGAACCGATAGAGGAAGAGATAGTTGAAGAGAAGAAAGAGTAAAGTGTCGGGGTGGCTCAGCCTGGTGGAGCATCGGACTCATAGGGTAGTTTCTTTCAGATAAAAAACTCCCGGAGAAATCCGGGGGTCACGGGTTCAAATCCCGTCCCCGACACTTTTTGGCGAAGGGGAAAGCCATATATACCCAAACTCCCATTATATGTAGAAATGAAGTGGAAGATCAAGACGGTGCTTGTGGTGTTATTGATGCTCTCGCTCACCGCAGGAGTTATGAGCATTCAGTATGGAAAATCACCTGGTGCAAATACAAATACGACAATCTCAACAAAGGATTCCATGATTCAGTTTATTGCAAGAGACATAGACGAATTTGATTATTCTACAACTCAGTATGTGCTAAACAATTCCTCAGGCACTTACACACTGCATCTCGGAAACTGGATGGGCGGTACAAAGAGGACATGGGTTACTGCGTTTGCAATTGTGAATGTGGAGCCATATCCGATTAGAGTGACTTCTGCAGAGGTTTCTGGGGAGGCAGCAAACTGGCTGAGAATCTATGCCCATGCGAACCCCACAATTCCCGTTGACAGTTCCGTGCTTCCACCAGATATTATTTGCGAGCAGAACCAGAACTTCTCACTGCTTTATAATGGAGATGGTGGTGGAAGAACTGGGGGGCAGAGTTACTGGAAATTAGCGAATGGGACTGGCTATGTGGGAAGTTATCTTGGCTACGATAACAACACTTCCTATGCTGGTGGCAAATGGCCATACAACAATGCTACCTGGGATGACAACAACAAGCTCTGGGTGTTCAATTCAAGCTCACAACACATGATAAATGACACTGCAACCTGGGGCTATGCAAACTTTGTCTGGATTGAGATTGTTTTGATTGTGCCCACTGGCGTGGAGACAAAGGACTACACTGGCACAATTAAGTTCTTCACGGAGAGTGAGACATGAGGAAAATTATTGCTTTTTTGCTCGTGCTTCTGCTTCTTCCCGTTTCCTACATTTACTTTGAGAGCCAGGGAAAGCAATATGCAAGTGCTCCCATGGATTACAAGACAAATGTAACGAAGGCAGAAACTCCAAGAACAATGTTCCTGCATGACAACACCACAGAAAGCCCACGGCTCATTGTAAATGACACGATTGGAGATAAGCCCGCAACTTACTATGAGAGCATAAAGGCAGGAGCAAATAAGACCTGGGAAATGTATCCTCCGCTGAATCAGTCACGCTATGTGGACAACATCTATACAAGGCTTTACCTTGAGCCAAGGCTTGAACTCGAGGGTTTGTTTGGGGCAGTACCTGACACTCGGGGGCTTCAGCATGGGATTTTGAATTTCAGTGGAGATGTGGGTAGTGCAAAGATTAATGGCACTTCAAGCAGTCAGGCAGGTTTCAGTGTTGCAGTCGTGGATTTGAACAACGATGGCTACGATGATGTGGTGATAGGGGCACCTTACAACAATTCCAGTGATGGAAGTAAGCCCGGATGCGGTGCAGTTTTCATCTTCCTTGGCAAGCCATACTTTGATGTGTGGAATGACACGGTGAATGCCACAGTTACAATCTGGGGAGCAACTGCAGGCGACCACTTTGGCTGGAGTGTGGCAAACGGGAGCGATTTGAACGGTGATGGGGTCTATGACCTCATAGTTGGTGCTCCAGATAATTCTTCAAGCAAAGGAAGTGTCTATGTTTTCTTTGGAAACACAACCTGGGACAGAAACTCAACAGCCCAGCACTTTTATGAGGCCTGGAGGGACAGCAACGGCACATTTGTTGGCGAGAGCCCGGGAGATAAATTTGGCTGGAGTGTGGCTGGCTGTGGGGATGTGAATGGCACAGGAAACTACGGTGATTTTGTGGTTGGTGCACCAAATGCTACTGTCGGCTACGCAGCAAATGCAGGCAAGGCCTATGTGTTTCTCGGCGATGGCGTTTCCATCTGGTCTCCAACAGTGCCAATCTCAGCAACCAATGCAAACCTCACACTGAAGGGCGAAATCAAGGCGAATGAGTTGTTTGGATATTCTGTAGCAGGAATAGGGAATACGAATGGCGATGCCTGGAACGACTTTGTTGTCGGTGCACCTGGAAGGAACAAGGCCTATGTGTATAACGGCGACCCTGGCATCAGGGACCCACAGACAGGGAGTTACAATCACACTACTGTGGTGGATTTCAACGCTCAGTTCAAGTATAATGTGAATGTCACAACCATTGACTCAAGCGATGGTGATGTAATACTTGCAGATGTGGGACACGGGACACACACCCATATTGGGTTAGCCAGTGTTAATGGGAGTGTGGATGTAGTTGATGAAATCACAACTTCAGGCAGTTATCTTGACACGCAGGTAGTTGATGGTGTGGGCTGGAATGTGACCGAGGCAGGCACGAAAACATTTTTCGCAAGCAGTGAAAAAACAAAAACAGGTGTTAGAACGAACGACTATGCCGCCACTTTTTCCTCAGACAATACCTACGAGCAGTTAACAGAACTTCAGATAAACTCAGGAATCACTGATACTCTTATCACATATGGGGAATACACATATACTCCTCTTGACTATTCTGTATGGGATGGCAGTGGTTGGGGTTCTGAAACACCGGATGGCACATTTGCAGCCACAATAGAAAATGTGCGTGCAAAATCAAACCCGGCGAGGAACGAAATTGTGGTGAGTGCAGTGGCTGGAGACAACACAGCACCATCTGAAATCTGGGTGAATGTCTGGAACGGAACCACGAACACATGGTACACTCCAAGAATAGTAACTGACTATGCTTATTACGTACCTGCCTACAGACAACACGATATAGCGTTTGAAACCCTGAGTGGGGATGCAATTATTTTCTACTCTGGCGGGCCAGGACCAACAATTTACTACCAGATATGGAATGGCACTGCCTGGAGTGAACCAAACTCTTATACATTATCCACAATTACCGGGAATATTTACTGGATAGAAGCTGCCTCAGACCCTTACACTGATGAGATTGCTCTTCTGGTTGCGGACTCAAACAGTGATGCAGCAGGAATAATCTGGAATGGCACGAATTTCTGGAGTGAGCAGTTACTCACACAAACACTTTCAATAGCGACTGAGCAATGCCATGATGTGGTCTATGAATCAATTTCAGGATACGCCATGTTTGTTTGGGGCGTGGGCACAAACATGAATTCGAGAAGATGGTTGAATGGTTCCTGGGAGGCGCCTTTAACAGCTGTGAATGTCGGGGGCACATGCAACTGGTTTTCCATAAAGGCAGACCCGTTGAGCAACAGATTGGTGGTTGTGAGCGTGGATGGTTTGACTGATTTGAACACGGTGCGGTGGAGTGGGAGTAGCTGGACACTGGACACAGAACATGATGCCAGTGTAGAAACCAATGCTGGGAGGTGTGCAGACGCAGTGTTTGAGACGCAGTCAGGACATGCTGGCCATATAATATTGGTATATGGGGATAGTACCAACACGGTTTACAAGCACTGGGACGGAACAAGCTGGAGTTCACCTGTAAACCTTCCAAACTTGCCTGCAGGTGACACATTTTGGTCGCAACTCAGGTGTGATGCAAACGGACTCATATTTTATGCAGAATGCGAAACAGATTGGTACCTGAACACCTGGACATGGGATGGTTCGGCATGGACCTGGAGAAAGACCCACAGCACATCATTAAGTCAGTATTCGAACCCCACAGAAGCATTTATGCTTGCACCGAGCCTTTCTTTGAAGCCGGGAAGCAGATTGGAGCACAAGTGGAATTTCTCATTGAACACTGGTGGAGTTTCAACAAGGACACTTACTTTCTATGTTAAGGCGTATAAAACCTCAAATTCAGAGAATGACAATTTTGTGTTCTATTATTCCCCAACAGGAGAAGGAGAGGTAGGGAGTAGTGGTTGGACCCAGATGGTTACGGTGACCAAGACCTCAGATGATGGACTCTACCAGAGCTTCAGCATTGGCAGTTACAGTAGAGAGTATATATGGGTAGGAGTAAAGGATACAGATAGGACTGTTGGCAACAACAATGCAGACACACTTTACATCGACCACATGTACATCAATGCCACAATCACCCCCATGTTTTCAGTTGTGTTTAAATTCAGTGGTTTAACAGCATCATACACTTCCATGAGATTGAACTTCACAGGTTATCGAGGGAACCTGTCTTCAATGGAGACAGATGACGGAATCTCATTCGAAATATGGAATGAAACCCAGAAGAGATGGATAAACGACACGGGCATTAGTGCTTTCTGGAATGATGGTTTTGTGAATGCTACTTACCTCTCTACGAATACCTGGATTTACCAGAACATCACAAATGGAAATCTGTATGTGAGAATCCGCAACTGGAATGTTTCAAGCGATACTGCAGATTGCTGGCTCTGGATTGACTTTTTCGGGATTGATGTAAATTCCGCAAGCGCAAGGTTCGCAGATTATGGAGTACTCACCCAAAAATCGCCAGCAACCACGACGAACCCAATTTTGAGCGCTATGGCAACATGGAGTGACTCTAATGCTCTCGGTATCCGCTACTTTAATAGAACCATAATTACTCAGGGCGATTACATAATGCAGAGACCATTTGGGGGTCTGAATTACAATGCAATGAGAATGCAGCTCATTATTCCACAGTCGGACCTTCTCTCTTACGGAATAGTGGACAAAATCTGGTTCCATGCAGACGCTACAGATTCTGATGGTGACGGAGTGATTGCATCGTTAAATAACTTCAAGGTATATCTTTGTCATACGAAAAGGTCGCCAACTGCAGTTTCAAGCGTGTTTGAAGATAATTACGGTGGGAATACACCAATGCTCGTGTTTTCTGCCCAGTCCTTCTCTTTCAAGGAGGATGGAACCTGGCAGGCAATCGACTTGGACGACATATTCTGCTATGATAATGTGAGCAATCTGTTGATTGAAATAAGGTGGAGTGGAGATAACGGTGTGATTGCAAGGGCCGTAGGAGATGATAATTACCCAACGGTTGCACCTTACCAGTTTGTGTATTCTGGCTGTGAATCAAATAAAACCGGTGTGGTTCTTACATTCCAATATGACCTGGGCTTCAATTTCACCCTGCCAAAAAACCTGAGGGTCTCGCTCTCACGGGACAACGGAACCACATGGTATGAGGTCCAGAACGGAGTGGAATTTTACTTTACAGGCACAGAGAGTGTTCAGAACAAAATCAAGTATAGGTTGGAATTCTGGTCGCAAAATCTTTCAAGAAACGACTCAGCAATTCTTCATTGGATTAACATTTCTTACAATGCAAATGTGGACACAGGAAAAACCCCTCTGATTGGTGACCCAAATACAAAATTTGGTTTTTCAACAAGTGGCTTTACTGACTTCAACGGAGATTCCAATGGTGATGTAATAGTCGGTGCGCCTGGCCCACCAGCAATTGACTACAAGTATGTAACTTCCAATTTTACCATTGCAGGTACCATTACAGGTTTTCTCAATGCTACTGATGACGATGCAGACAATGCAACGCTCGCAGAACAGTTTGTATCACAGTCGAGTTTTCCCTCAAATCACGAATTCAATACGAGTGCAGATGGCTGGACTAGCGCAAGGAGTGGGGGCGATGATGTAGCAATCACAAATGCCTATGACTCCACATACGGTAATCCTGCTGGTGCAATATATACTCGCTTAGAGCGAAGGTGGACTAATTTTGAGACAAACGGAATCGGCATCTGGGAGGCACAGTTTAATCACTATCTTGGACAACCGTTAACCGCAACCTTGGAGTTTTCCAAAAGGGTTTCCCAATGGGGTGCAGCAGGTACTGGACCAAGATATTTCAAAGTGAGTGTGGTGGCACCCAACAGTACAGAGCTTGTGATTTATCAAAGCACCACAATCACAGGAACTGATGCGTCATGGGTTAAAATTAGCCAGACAATTTCCTCTCTTTCCTTCTTTCAGGAAGTGGGTACATATACACTGAGGATTACTACATATTTAAGCTTGGCCGCATCAAATCGTGCAATCTATCAACGTGTCAACTATGACAACATCTTCCTTAATCTCACTTTTAATCCAACGCATGTTCTGGACATAGAATTTACTACGAGTGATGTACGTCCCTCCTCTGACTTTTATCTTGAAATTAACTACACAGCAAGCGGGGAGGACTTCTATCTCTACATCTATAATGGAAGTGCCTGGAACAAAAGAGTCACCCTTTACAAGACGCCAGGAATCTACACTGTCTATACCTACACTTTACTTTTCGAGGAATGGAATTATGGGCTTGTCAGAGTGAGATTTACGGATAGCGAGACCAGTGGGGATACTGTTAAGAACTATCTGAACATCTCTTACTTCAGAATCCGATACAACTCTGCAGGCAATACCTACTTGTACTATGGCAATTATCTATCAAATGAGACCCGGATTTTCCATGATGAACTTGGCGATTTTACATCTGCTGAAAACTATACAGACCTGGAACTTACAGGTGGCAACATTTCACTCCTCAAGACAGATGCAATAAACGATGAGTTCGATTCAGATACACCAGGTGGAAATCCTACTGGTTGGACGCTCACAGAAAACCCGCCAAATGAGAACATTTTCGTGGTCTCCAATACATCCTATCCCTCTGGTGGAAACAGTGTGGCAATTTATGATAATCTTACTACTAACAAACCCGGTTCAGACCAGGGTGTGTGCATGTACAAAACATTTTCCCCCTTAAAACAGGGTGTGGTTGACCTCTGGGTGAATCACACAAGTGGACAGATATACCTCTTTATGTTTGCCTCTGGCTACAACCCCACATACCCTGTTATTGAAATTGTGCTCTACGGCTGGATTTCAGCATACAACGGCTATGGTTGGGTTGACATGGACTCATATACCCTGAACACATGGTGGAATCTCAAGATTATATTCAATTCTGATACGGACACCTACAATGTATATAAAAATGGGGTTTTAATCGGCGAAAACATAACATACTTTAATGACTATGGTGCGTTGGACACACTTTCAATAGAAACATGGGATACTACAACCTGCATAGGTTATGTGGATTCAATAAATGTTTATAGTTACAAAACTAATGGGGTACTCTACTCTCAGGAAATTTCTGGTCCTGACTACATTTACAATGTGTTCACATACTGGAATGCCACAAAGCCAGCATACACCTACATAAATGTGTCAGTATCCAGAGACAATGGAAATACATGGGCTCTGGTCTCAAACAACTCAACATACTGGTTCACAAACAACGAGCCTGAAAACAAAATCTTCAGATACAGGATTGAATTGGGCACATCCCATGCTGCCTACACCCCTACCCTCTACAACATCACCTTCTCCTTTAACCGTTCCAGAATGGGGGTGATTATCACAGGCAATGTGTCGCTTGAGGGCTTTGGCTTCTCTGTTTCAGGAGGCGGAGATTTTGATAACGATGGTTACAGGGACATTTTGCTGGGTGCACCTTATGCAGCTAATAATCGTGGAAACATCTATGCCTTCTATGGTTCACCAAGTTGGACCTTCCAGACCCATCTCTATGCTACCTATGCAGACATCACATTTGAGGGTGAGAATACTGGCGATATGTACGGATACTCTGTCTATGGCAGAGTAATCCACATCACAAACAACACAACTGGAGAATGGTACAACGAAGTTCTCTGCGGTGCCCCGCTCTGGGACGACCATGGCACAAATTGTGGCAGGGTTTACCTCTACATAGCCAGGGGCTTGCCATATGTCAATGTTACCTGGTGGTTTTATGATGTAAACAGCAATGCAAATGTGGAGATTGGTTACTGGAATCTTGGAAGGGTGGGAAGAACTGGATGGTGGAATGGCACAGCCAATATCACAAATCCACAAACTGTGGAAGCAGGTGTTGCTATAAACATGACTATCAATGTTACTTCCCCGACAGGGCATGCCAGTGTGAGAGTTTACTATGACTCTGTTGAGAGATGCTCAGGCTACACCTTCATGCCCGGTGGCGCTGGCATGGCCGAAACAGAGTGGGTAAAGGTGAAGAAGAACGGAGTACTTAGCAACAGCTACATTACCACCTTTACCGCCTCTGACTCTCTCTACATTGTTGCTAACATCTCTGTCGTGCCTGGCTACAATGTATCTGAAGTTAAAGCAGCAATTATAAGAGTAATCAACGACACTTCAGGTGCTGTGGTTCTTGAAAACCAGACCTTGATAAACCCGGAAACGACAGGCACCAATTACAAGATTTTCGTGCTTTACGATGTCGCCCATTCATGGCCAGCAGGGCTCTACAAAATTGAAGTGGATGCTCAAGATAGCAATGGAGCTACGGACTATGGCAGGCGATTTGCAAACAACAAGGTGTGTTACATTTACATAACTGGGTGAGCTACTGTTGCATGGACTTCAATGTGCTATTCTGATTTATGAAAGTGCGGAAAAGGCTTGTTCTGGATGGCGAGGTTCAGGGTGTTGGTTTAAAGACATATGCAAAAATGCTAGCACTCAAAATGAAATTAAAAGGTTGTGCCCGCAACCTTGAGGATGGAACTGTGGAGATTTACATAGAGGGGGAGCAGGAGAAGATCGAGAAATTTAAGGCAATTCTGCAATCAGAGCAAACCAGGAGCTTTGGGATAATTGTAGAAAGCATCATAGAGTTTGATGAAGGTTCTGAGGGCTTTGGCACACCACCAGAGTATAAGGGTTTCAAAATAATTTATGATTACAAAGTGGAGCCTGCAATGGAGGAATTGCTTGAAAACATTAAGATGATTGTGCTCGGGAGACAGGAATTGAAAGCAGAAATTAGACGCTGGCAACAAAATGCTGGCTGAGAAAATAGATTCCATGCATACAGACATGAACGAGCGGTTTGACAGGATAGCGGCGAAACAATGGGTGTTGAGTGAAACCCTTATTGGCTTTGTGCAGGAATTCAGGAATTTCAATGCAAAACTGGATGAACACAATCAAAAGCTTGATTTGATTCTGGAGAAACTTGTAAAACTTGAGGAAATGAAGCCCTAAACATACTTTTTCCAGCCAGCTGCAATAACTTCCTCGTAGATTTTCAGCATTTCCCTTGCACTTCTTTCAATGCACCCCTGCTCCATCGCAAATTTTCTGCCATTCTCCTTCAATCTCTCCCTTAAGCCAGCATCTTTCTGCAGTTCTCTTACAACACTTGCAAGTTGCTCTGCATCACCTGCATGAAACACCATTCCATTCTCTCGATGCTTCAAGAATTCGGTTATGCCACCCGCATCCGTGCCTACAGCCACAGCACCGCAGGCCATTGCCTCAATGAGCACGATTCCAAAAGTGTCAGCAAATGATGGCAAAACAAAAACATCGGTTGCTGCAAGTAGGCCTGGCTTTTTTTCCTCCTCCACAAAACCCAGAAATCTCACATTTGTAAGTTTTTTTCTGGCTATATAATCTTTCACATTCTTTTCCTCAGGCCCTGTGCCACCAATAAGAAACACCGCATCTCTGCACCGCTCTGCGCACTCAAGGAATGTGTAAATTCCCTTGTCCTTGGTTAAACGGCTCAAAAATGTGACCACAAAACTGTCCTTCAGTCCCAACTCTTTCCGAGCATCAAAACTACCAATCTTGCCAGTAAGTTTTTCCAAATCTGGCAATGTCCACACTACACGAATATTCGTCTTGAATGGCTTGATTGCAGAGCCATGAATGAAATCCCTCACAACCCTGCTCGGCACGGTAAGAGCATTGCAACGCCAGTAAATCCCTAACGAGTATCGCCAGCCCATTGCCACAAAAGCCCTGTTTGCAAGGAAACTTTTCACGCTCTTGCTCATGTCCTTTATGTTTGTGTGAAAGCTTCCCACTGTCGGCACCCTCAGAGCCCTTGCCGCCAGAAATCCTGCAGAGCCAACCGCAAATGGGGTATGAATATGGACAACATCTGGCCTGAATTTTTTCAGCATAGTAAAAGCATGATAGTAGGGAAAAACAGCCATTTTATACTGGCGATAGAAGGGCACTGTCACTGAGCGATGCCTGTGCACCCCTTTCTCAGCCCCTCCTTGACTTGCTGTGAACACAATTACTTCATTTCCAAGTTTTTCCAGTGTTTTTTTGAGCGAAGCCACATAGGTGGCAACTCCATCTGTTGTGGGTGGATAGGTCTCTGTGAACATTGCAATTCGCATTCAGCCCACCAGTTTTCTCACTTTTTCAAGCAACTTTTCTGGGTTCTCAGCAATCAAGCGTATCATCGGCTCCTTACCCACATCTCCAGTATCGTAAATCAAGTCAGGCACTCTGCCTGCATTTTTCACAGCCATCTCAGTGCCCCATTCCATTGTGCCTTGTCCCGGCTCTCCAGTACTTCTGGAAAAACTGCTCACAACAAAACCAAGATGTTTTGCCTTTGCAACGGTCTCAGGAGCATACCGCAGATTCATTGCACATCTTTTTTCTTTATCAAACTTCATCAAGGTGAGAATTATGCGGGGCACATGGTCTCCAGCACCAAATTTCACGCTCCTGCGAACCCTCGGGCCCTCAGTGGTTTTCACAATTCTCCCGTCAATTGCACACACATCCTGCTTTGTCCTTGCCTCTGGCAGGGCAAAACCAATGTTTATGCCGACCTCTGGAATGTATTCGTTCTTCAACACACTCAGAAACTCTGGAAGTCTTTCAGAGAGTGAGATATAGGTCTGCCATCTCTCCGCATCTTTGCTTAACAGCCCTGCAGGATTCAGCCAGTACTTTCTACCTGCAAATTCTGCATGTTCAATGAGCATTGTCATCATTTCCTTGCTTTTTCTTACAGTGTCAACCAAATCATAGCCCTTTGCTAAATTTGCTGCAATCAAGCTAGAGAGCATACAACCTGTGCCTCTAAGTGCTTTATCTTTTTTCTCTGCCCTGAATACATGGAGTTCTCCCTTCCATGCAAGAAAGTCAGTTGCGTTCAGATGCCCGCCTTTGAGCAAAACCCCAGAACCAAGTTTTTTGTGCAGTTCAAGACAAGCAATTCTCGCATCATCCTCAGTCCTTATCTTTACACCCAGCAAAAGCTCTGCCTCTGCTACATTAGGGGTGATGAGCAATGCCTTCGGTGCAATCTTTTTTGCAAAGCACTCAATTTCTTGTTTTGTCGCAAAAAGATGGCCAGAAGTAGAGAGGAACACAGGGTCTGCAATAATAGGCAGGTTTGGAGGCAGTAAATTTGCTACAATCTCAGTGTTTTGCCCGAGCATCCCGAGTTTTACAGAGGATGGCTGCTCACTTAACCCGACCTTAACTGCCTTTTCAACCGTCTCTGCAGCTACAGGAATCACATCCACTACTGCCTCTGTGGTTTCGATTGCGTAGTTCACGACTACGGGCAAGGGCTGCACACCAGTGGATGAAATTGAATTAATATCAGCTCCAATTCCCGAAAATCCCGAGGTATCCAATGAGGAAATGCAGAGCACTTTTCTTATTGGTTCCATGTGAATTCAGAAATCAGTTGGGCATATATTACTTTCTACACCTTCATCAGGTCTGACCGAAAGGTAAATATATTATTAAAGCCATTACATACAGCGTGAACATCAGGGCAGGATACTTTACATTGCTAACTGCAGCAGTTCTAGTTATTTCAGTCCTTTTTATCCCTGCCTCCTCGGGCTCTCCACAAACAGAATTGGACTTAATAGTAGAGAATAGCACGACAGTTCAGATAAATTCGGATTATGTGCTTACTGGCAACATTCACATAAAAGATAATGGTGTGCTTATAATTTCCTATTCGAAATTTACAATCCTCCAAGCACACGACCACCAATATTCTGTAACAGTAGAGGGTAACGGAAGATTGTTTGTGCTTTATTCCACAATCTCCTCAAATGCCAGATTAAACATAGTTGTGAAAGGGAATTCCACCCTTCTATTGGACTCATCAAAGTTAAGTTACAGCGGGAACCTCACACATATATCTCAGAACACTTACTCTCAGATTTTGAATTCTAGTTTGTGTGGTCTGAACGCAACCTTTGGCGGTGTCGGTCTCACAATAAAAAATACGACGATTTTGTCTAGCTTCACGATTTTAGAGGGAAGTACTGTTCTAATCGAAGATAGCACCATCAACGAAGCGATTGTCACATCAGGACTTACAAAGCTCTATGATTCCATGATTCCCAATTTTTCCGTAACTAATGATGGAAGGGCTGAGATTTACCGCACATTATGGGTGAGTGTAAAAGATAAAATTAAGCAGGAGATTCCAAATGCAAATCTAGATGCCTACAGAAATTTGGAGGGAGACACCAGTACCTTGGTAGCCCATGGAAAAACAGATGAGAATGGGAATTGTAATCTCTCACTTTTAACAGAAACATATGATGCTGCAACATATGAGGGCTCTCACTTCTTTGGTAACTACCTGATAACGGCATCGTTCGGCAACATTAACGCTTCTGCATCAATTAGCTTTGAACCATACGAAATGAGTTCTGGAGCTGGAAAAACAATTGAAGTAACCTTTGAGGAGATTGTTATGGGCGACCGTATTCTTTCATCGTCGCCATTAGACCTTCATCTCGTAGGAAACCAGACGTTGATAATTGAGAATAACTCTGAAATCGGCTTCAAACTGGAGGGGAATATATTGCTTGAAAACAATGCTTCCCTTCACATTACAAATTCTAGTGTCTTGTTCTTCTCCCGCATAATTTCTCTGAAAGACAGCAGCATGCTTATTATAGATAACTCAACACTCATTTCCTCTACTACGATATACATTCAGGATAGAGCATCTGTAGTTTTGCAGGAAAGCACAGCGAGTATCCAGGCAATTGTAGGATTGAAGGGCAATCTGACGATGGAAGGCACAAGAGTGGATGGCAGCATTTATACCCTGAACACAAACATCCTTGCGCATAATTCTGAGGTTCAAGGTGATAATATAGAAGTGGCTACAAGCGAAAATGCAAGTGTGAGTTTTGAGAATGCAGTACTGAGAGTTAAAAATACCTCGTTCACCATTGCAAAACCAGACAAATTCAATTTCGTGAATGTATCAACTAATTCTATTGAATTTCACTCTAACGATCAACTCACTGTCTACAATCTGACCTATACCCGAATTTACACAGACACGCTCTTAGAAATTTACAATTTCCTAGAAGTCCATGCCACAAACGGGAACAATAGAAGTGTAGCCAATGCTACAGTAAAGGTCTACCGATACGAGGGCTCGGCTCTCGCAGAAGTGGCAAATGGCACGACTGGTGTGGATGGAAAAGTTACATTTCCGCTGCTGAGCAGTAAGATAACTGGCTCTTCTGTAATATTTGTGGGCAACTACCGACTTAGTGTAATTTACAACGAGCTTGCACTTAATCTGAGCATTGCTCTCACTACCAGCAAAACTCTCGTAGCCCATTTTGTGCATCCAATTGTGCCTCCATTTGAGATACAAATTCAACCAAATCTACCAACAACAGGACACATAAACGAAACAATTACTGTAACTGGAACCGTGTTGTATAATCATGGCCCAGAAGTTGTTGCTAATGGAAGCTTGCAAATAACAATTGTGGAAACTGGTGAGTTTTGGAACACGACCACTGATGCGAATGGAAAATTTAGCATTTTGATTAATCTCCCGCTGAAACTCGGAAATTACACTGTGAGGATTGTTTGCTTCGAGAAAGAATATGGCCTATCCAACGCAACTATCTCATACATAGATGTTGTACCCTACACCCAAACCCAGTCAATATGGGAACAACCAACAGTGGTTTACGGTACCTCAACACTTGTTGTTGTATTAATTCTGGGATTGATTATCATCGCTGTTAGATACATCAACAGAAAAAGAGTTTATTATCCGGTCTCGCACAGAAATGAGAGTGAACTTGTGAAGTGGGCTGTAGAGACGATGCACAGGAGCAAGGAGAAGTGAAACCATGGCAACTTTTAAATGTCCTGTATGTGAAAGTGATGTAGACGAAAATGCCTTGAAATGCCCTGTTTGTGGGCTAGAGTTTAAGCAGGAGGAAAAGAAGGATATCACAGGACTTGCAGAGTTGGAGGAACTTGAGCAATTGGTGGAGGGGGAAGCACCAAAGGAAGATGTGACACCTGCAGAGAGTGATGAAGCAGTGGCGGAAATGGAATCGTTGATAAGCGATGAAAAAGCCCAGATTGAGAACATTGACGCAGTTGAAAGCATTGTGGACGAGGAGCTTGGGGAAGAAAAGTATGCTGGTGATGAAGCGGTCTGTCCAGTTTGTTATGGGACAGTAAGCGCTTTTGCAGAAAGATGTGAGCATTGTGGTGCAGAGTTTGCACCTGAAAGCAGATGTGGTTTTTGCGGAGAGATTGTGGAAAGTGATGCAATATTTTGTCCTGCATGTGGGCACTCATTAATTGAAGATGAATCAATCTGTCCCAAATGTGGCGAAATTGTAGGAATTTCTGAGACAAAATGTCCTAGATGTGGTACAGAATTTGCTACTGATTCATTTAGATGCACGAACTGTGGCACTGCAGTCACATTAAAAGATATTGTATGTCCCAACTGTGGAACAATGTTGAAGGAAGGGGTGAAGCTCAAAGCCGAAATAATGGCACAGCCCCAGATTACCCTCCCTGCTGGTGCAACTCCTGTGGCTGTGGCTGCGGCCCCTGTAGCTGTAAGTGCTACGCCAGTACCTACAGAAACCGTCATAAAGATTGAGAGCGTGAAGATTGGCTCGCCCCTTGAAAGGGAAGAGCCCATGGATGTTATTTCTGCTGGAACCCCTGCGGCTACCGCGGCAGTCTCTCAGGCAGCACAATCCGCACCTGCGCAGGCAGCCCAGCCCGTGGATAGAGCGCTACTTGCGGCGTTCAAGCAAGAAATGAAGATTCAGAGAGAACTTTATCCATTTACCGCTATTGTTGGTCAGGAGGACATGAAGCTCGCACTGATTCTCAATGCAATTGACCCAGAGATAGGTGGTGTTCTGATTCAGGGGCAGAAAGGTACAGGCAAGTCAATTTCGGTGCGAGGACTTGCAGAACTCCTCCCAGAAATAGAAGTTATTTCTGGTTGTCTATATTCATGTGACCCAAAGGACAAGGAGAAGTGGTGTTGGGAATGCAAGGAGAAATATGGTAAAGGCGATGTTGAAATTCCAGTCTCAAAAAGGCCTATAAAGGTGGTAGAGCTCCCATTGAATGCAACAGAAGACAGAGTAGTAGGAACCATTGACATCGAGAAAATTCTCACTCAGGGTTTGAAGGCATTTGAGCCAGGCATTCTTGCAGAGGCGAACAGAGGAATTTTATATATTGATGAGATTAATTTGCTTGATGATTACATCGTTGATGTTTTGCTGGATGCTGCAGCGATGGGAGTGGTAACTGTGGAAAGAGAGGCAGTAAGTGTCTCCTACCCAGGCAAGTTTATAATAGTGGGTAGCATGAACCCTGAGGAAGGTGCGCTGAGACCACAACTTTTGGATAGAATCGCACTGCAGGTGAAAGTAAAGGGTGTTGAGGACATTTTCGGAAGAATGGAAATTGTGAAGCGAAGAGAGGAGTTTAACGCAAATCCAGCCGCATTCAGAGAGAAATACAAGAGCCAGCAAGAAGAATTAAGAAAGAAAATTGAAAGGGCAAGAGAGATTTTGAAAGATGTTTCAATAACAATTGAACAACTGGAACTGATTGCAAAAATTTCACTCAGTTTCGGTGTTGATGGGCACAGAGCCGACATAATCATTGAACGCACAGCAAAGGCACTAGCGGCCTGGAACGGGCGACTGAAAGTTGAACTTGAAGATATTCTCAAAGCCGCAGAATTTGCACTTCCACACAGAATGAGGAAGCGTCCGTTTGAGGAAGAAGAATTCAGTGTCGAGAAGCTGCGCAGAGTTGTGGAAGAGTTGAGGTGATGCTATGAAGGTGGAACTTTTTTATTCACCCACCTGCCCTGATTGTCCCCCTGCAAAAAGAATTTTCAGGAAGCTGCTATCAGAGCATCCTGAGATAGAATACTTTGAAATTAATGTGAAGGAAAACAGAAAAAGGGCAGAGGAAGTGGGGATTACGCATGTGCCCACAATTCTCTTTGATGGCAAGATTGTATTTGTGGAGCATGTCACGGAAGAAGAGGCAAAGAGGGAGCTAGAAAAGAGATTAAAGGTACCAGAATAAATCTATGTCATGACTTTCCTTTTCAACCCTTTTAACAGGAGTAGTATAGGCAGGACAATCCCATTTTTTATCAAACCAGAGGTCTGTAATTGGGCAACTTTTCCCATCACAATATAGGATTGGTTTACCACATGGAGTTTGTTGTTTCATCTCTACAGAGGTGCCTCAAAGTCCTCAATGGTTAATTTGTACTCTGCATCAGAGGTAATTTTGTTCATTGCCTTGAGGGTTTCCCTAGTGAGCAGCCAGTAAATGAGTGCAAGTGCCCTTCTACCCTTGTTGTTTGTTGGAATTACAATGTCAACATAGCGGGTTTCATTGTTTGCATCGCATAGAGCCACCACAGGCACGCCAATGCTCACGGCCTCCTTCAGTGCCTGGACATCAACAGCAGGGTCTGTCAGAAGCACAACATCAGGCTCAAAGAATGTAGGAATGTTGTAGTTTGTCATTGTGCCTGGAATGTAACGTCCTGGGAAGCATTTTGCTCCGATGGTATCGGCAAACAACTTAACTGGCTTCTGTCCATACTGTCTTGCAGCAACTGCCAGAATTTTGTCTGGCTCGTAATTTGCCAGAAATTTAGCGGCTATGCGAATTCTCTCGTCAGTGTGCTGCACATCCATCACATATAGCCCATCAGTTCTCACTTTGTAGATAAACCGCTTCATATTTGCACTTTTTGCCTGTGTCCCAATGTGAACACCGGATGTCAGATACATTTCCTCATCAATCAGCAAATTCTTCTTCTTCACTTCTTCAGCCATGGTTACACCCCATAGAGTTCTTCCTCTATTCTGATAAGTTCATTGAGCTTTGCAATTCGTTCTCCACCTACAACACCTGTCTTTATACCCAGGCACCCAAAAGCAACTGACAGATGCGCAATAGCTGCATCTGTGGTCTCTCCGCTTCTGTGCGAGATAACAGTTGAGTACCCATTGTCATGGGCAAGTGAGACAGCATCCAGTGCATCGGTGAGAGTGCCTATCTGGTTTACCTTGATTAGCACTGCATTTGCGGCACCCATATTTATTCCTTTTTCGATTCTCTCGTAGTTGGTAACATAAATGTCATCACCGATGATCAGGCACTTGTCCCCTATTCGCTCTGTCAATTTTACATAGCCCTCGTAATCTTCCTCGTCTAGTGGGTCTTCCACAGAATAAAGTTCGTATTTCTCCACAAGCTTTGCGACAAAGTCAATCTGTCCTTCCTGGTCTAGAGTTTGCTCCTTATAGTGATACTTTCCTTTTTCATAGAATTCAGATGCTGCCAAGTCAAGTGCAGGATGCACTTCAATTTTCAGAGCATCCCTCACATCATTGCATGCTTCAACTAAAATTTCCAGTGCTTCTATATTCCCTAATTTTGCGACCCAGCCGCATTCATCACCCTTACCAAGGGCAACATCAGGATATTTCTTTGAAATTTTCTCTTTAACTTTCTTGTGCACCATTGCGTTTGCAAACACTGAATCAGAGAATTTCTCTCCCTGAGAGACGACAAGATACTCTTGGATATCTGTAGAACCAACTGCATGTTTACCTCCATTAAGGACATTTCCAAATGGTAAAGGCAAAGTTCTGGCAAAGGTGCCGCCCAAATAGCGGTAGAGTGGCATCCCATATTCTGAAGCGGCAGCAAATGCATTGGCCAGAGAGGTTGCAGTTGCCACATTTCCTCCCATGTTTGAGAAGTTATCTGTACCATCCAATGCATGGAGCATTTCATCTAGTTCTTCCTGAGCTGTTGCCTCCATTCCCAGAAGCTTGGGAATGTATTTTTTTCTGAACTGTTCGATTGCAAAATCAACACCTTTTGCGGGATAGGCACAAACCTCGTGCTTCCCCGTGCTAGCACCACTCGGAGCTGCACTCCTACCATAACCACCATCAAATGTGAAGATTTCTACCTCAACTGTCGGATTTCCTCTGCTGTCCAGAATTTTTCGAATTTTTATGTCTTCGATTTCGCTCATGGTTTACACCTCTTTAACCCATAGAGATTTTAGATTTATACCTTTTGGAAGTTCTCTCTGGGCTTATTCTCGCACCAGGGCCATACCATGCTGCGGTAAATACAATCTCCTTATAAATGTGTTGCATATTTTTGTTTCCTCCTCTGCCCTGCTAAGAATTACCTTTAATTACCTCTTGCATATTCCTACAACCGAGGGCAAGAATGGAAAATGACGATAAGTTGAATGAACGGAAGACAAAATCCCGAAAAAGTAAGAAAAAAAAGAAGGACAGCGATAAATTTACCGATCTGATAGAGGAATGCAGGCGGGAGATGGAACTTCATGAAAAAATGGGGGTGGAGGTTCCAGATGAAATTTGGAATGAATTCGAGGCTATAGAAGAGCAGATAGAGGAAGGAAACTACAGTGACACCGCCGAGAAGATTGCAATGCTAATGGACAAATTACGAGAAAATAAGGAAAGAGAGATAAGTGAATTTAAACAGAGGGTGAACGAAGTTCTAGGTTTTTTGAATGCACACAACATTCCCTGCGAAGAATGCGAAAAAGTTATACAACTTTTGAATGATGAGCAACTGGGTGTGGCAAAGAAGGTATGGAATGAAGTAAAGGACAGCTTGGAAAACAAAATTGTAAATCTGAAGAAAGCAATCGAGGAAGTCAGAAGAACGAAAGAGTTGATAGATTATACTGCCACGCACAAAATTGACATCACCAATGAACGGGAATCCCTTGCAAAGGCAGAGGAATCCTTGGTGCATGGGCGAGTTGAAGAGTGTTTAGAAACCCTTGTCGAGGTCAGAAAGAACTGTGATGAGAAACTAGCTATTAAGTTCAATGAAGAGGTTAGAAAGGTAGAACAGCTTGAGAGCATCGTTCCAGGTTTGAAAGAAATTATTGAGAAAAGTAAGATAGAATTTGAGAAGATGGATTACTATAATGCCTTTGGCTCGCTTGCTAGTGCATGGAGCAGCATAACCCGTGTGGATATCAACAGCTTAAAAGCCCAGGTCGCGGACCTGAAGATTCTATTAACAGAAATAAAAACCCTGGGTGGTTATTTACCACACCTGGAGGACTGTGAGAAAGAACTTGCAAAGAGAAACACGGAAGCTGCATTGAGAATAATCTCAAATGTTAGGCAAGAGACAACACCAGTATTTGAAAGAGATTTCGGTAGAATCATGAGCAGAATCCAGGCGATTTCACAAACACTAAGCGAGCATGGAATTGTGCTCAAAGAGGTAGAGGAGAGGACAACAGAGTCCGTTAATTATAAATCAAGAGGAGAATACGGAAAAGCAATTTTAACAGCACGTCTGGCACAAGAATCAGCGGAAAAAGGTGCAGGAGAAGTTGTAAGAAACATTTTGAAATCATTGAGAGAACTTGGAAAAGCAAAGGTAGTTCAGAGTGTGAGCTTCCAGCAACTTAAGAAGATTGAAGAGGCCCTTGCAGGAAATGTTCACGAGGCCCTGAAACAAGTATTTGAAATCAAACAGATTGTTGATAATGAAATTAAAAACCAAATTGAACCAATAGAGAATGAGTTGATTGCTCTTGAAAATTTGTTGCGAGACCTCCAACAGAATGGTCTTAATGTCTCTGGAGCAAACGCACTTCTTCTCAAAACACGGAGTTTCCTTGAAAGTTATCAATTTAAGTATGCTGAACAAACCCTCCATGAACTTAATACTACTGTGCAAGCACTGGTTGCAGATGCTGTCTCAACAAACTTGCCTACTCTACAGAAAGATATTCGGGCAACTGGTGATACGGCACTTGCAACACTAGCTGACGAAGTCAGCTCTGCAGTAGAAAGTGGAGATTTTTATACAGGATGGGAAAAACTCAAGGAACTCATTTTTAAAACAAGAGAGATTTCGACAAAGTCCGTGAGCGAAAGTTTAAAACAAATTTCAGACCTTATTGCAGAGTTTGGGAAGAGCGGGATTAAGTTTGTGATGCCGGAAATTTCACCTTCTGACCCACTCGCGAGAGAAAAAATTGAGAATTTTGTAAGTGTCTGTGAGGATACAATACATGAAATTTTGACTGCAAAGCTAGAAAACGCTAAGAGATTACTTGAAAATGCAGAGAGAATGGGGGTAAAGACAGAAATTGACATTGACCTGATTTCCAAGCTCAGCGAAATGCTAGGAAGAAAAATGTTCAATCTAGATTCTGCGAATTCCCTTGGGAATTTGAATGCACGGATTACAGAGGCAGAAAAGAAGCTTGCAGAAATTGCACTTAAGGAAATCGAAAAGATGGATGAGGTCCGAGAAAAAATAGTAAAGCTGGGTCTCAACACGGAGAAATATGATACTAAGGTGAATCTTGCACATGAAAGAATAGAAAAAGGAAGATTGTATGAGGCGTGGTTCGTGGCAAGTCGTGTAACTGCGGAGATGAACAAGGACCTCCACGAAAAGTTTACGAATGAACTAGAGTACACAAACAAAGTAGTAAAGGAGTTTTCAAAACTAGATGTTGATACAATTGCAATCAAGGTCGATTTGGAAAATGCAAAAATCCTGCTTACAAAAAGAGATTACATTAAGCTTAGACAATTGCTGGCAAACATTCAGGATAAACTCGGCGAATTTACAGGTTCACGGGTCAAGGAAGAATTTGCGAAATTTCAGGAATATATGGAAACCTGCATAAAATTTGAGGTCGTCCCGCAAGAATACAAAACGGTGCTTCATGGTATCCAGTCCTTGATCAATGAAAACAAAATATTTGATGCCCACATGCAAATAAAGGAAGCAAGGGAGTTCTTGGAAAGGGCAAGCAATACGGCATATGAGAATCGGAAGGCGGAAGTCAGCAAATTAATCGAGTTCGGGAAGAAACTAGAGCTTGAAAAAATGGATGTGAATTTTTCTGAAATAGATGCCATTTTCAGAGAAGACATGGTGGTCGGGCTAGAACATCTCGCAACTGTAAGGGAGAAAATACTGAAACTATTGAAGGATAGAATAGCCAGCGAGATTTCCACGATAAAAAGACAGTTTCAAGTGTGCAGGGAAAGAGGCATAAACTGCGAGAGCCAGAGTATGATGATAGATGATGCCGTGCGACTCCTCGAGAGAGGGAGAATTGAGGAGGGTTATACCCTTGTGCTGGAAGCCAAAGCATCTCTTCTTACGGTATTAGAAGATGTAATTTTAAAACGGCTTGAAGATGTGAAACCTGAAATTGAGTTCCTTAAAAAGCATAATCTTTATTCTCACTCTCTTGAGACCAAGTTAAATGATGTTCAGGACTTAATGGCGAAGAAGGATATTGCAAAAGCGTATGCTGCCTATTTTTCATTGCGAACTGAGCTGGATAGCTTGCTCAAAAGGGCACTTTCAGAGGTGATAGAGCACTATCGCAAAAAAATCCGAGAGTATGAAAACTTTGGTTTTAGATTTGACCCAGAGCATCAGATGCTTGGTGATGCTACAAAGAAAATGGAGCAAGGACTTGTTCGAGAGGCATACGAGAAAATTGGAGAGTTGGATAGAAGAATACAGGATGCTGTGAAAAGCCAGATTATTCAGATGCTCGAGGATGCAAAGGCGAATCTCCCGATAATAGAGAAGGAAGTAATGGATGCGGAGCATTTTACATCGCTCCTACAAAAAACTGCGCATTATCTTGAGGCAGGGAATCTGCTTGGAGCGATAAAAACATTGAACGAATTTAGTGAGGTTTATAGCAAACTAAAAGAGCGATTTTACGATTACATTGAAGAGATAAGGGAGAGCAACCAGATTCTCTCTGAGATGGGAATGGCTGTGCAGAATCTTGATACTGAGATTGAGACCTTTGAAAAAAGCATTGAGCAAAATAAATTCTGGGAGATTGCTCAGAGAGTAATTGAATGGCAGATTTACCTTAGAGGCGTGCTTAGGGATAGATTCCTCTGGGAAATCAACGAGGCAACGAAAGCACTGGAACAGTTGGAGAAACTGGCAGGAAAAGACGAAAAAATCTCTACCCTTCTTAAAGAAGCTGCAGTCATGGTGGAGGAGCATAGATATGGCGAGGCAAGATTGAGCATTGCAAAGGCAAAATCTGCACTTGCAGAAAGAAACCGAAATGTGTTCGAAAAGGTTTACAACGACTTAATGTTGGAAATCGAGCTTTGCAACGGTGCAGGCATTGATACTTCCCAAGCCCAGCGATTTCTTGAGAACTTCAGGGCGGAAACTGCAGCGATGAATTTTTATGCAGCGAAATGGAATTTAGATAATGCCAGAGAGGCATTAATTAAAGCGGAAGAGACCGCAGCAACTCAAGCAATTCACATTCTGTCTTCGAACCTAGAACCCTATAGCAACATATTCCCAGATGAGTTTGTGAAATTCTACAAGCAGCTTGAGCATGCTCTGGTGCTCCTCAAAGAGAAAAAATATGTAGAGTGCACTAAAGTTGCTTACAGAACCAATTTTGAGTTTACAACCGCGATTAGTGAGCAGATTAGGAGAACAATAGAATACACTAGAAAATTAATTGAGGACTTTACCGAACGTGGTGTAGACCTAGAGATTGCCAGGGCACTACTTAATGATAGCATTTATTATTTCAATTCCTCTGACTTTATCTCCGCAGTCCAGAAGGCAACCGAGGCAAGGGTTGCAGCAGAAGATTACATTAAGGTGTACATTCAGCAGCGATTTGGAGAGGTTGCAAATCTTGTGAGAGATTGCGTAGCAATGGGAATAGACACCAGAAAAGTTGATGAGGAACTTACAAAGGCGGAAAAATTGATGGAAGAGCAAAAATATATTGAGACCTATTATGCCCTTAATAGCGCCCACATAGAATGTATCACCCAAATGCAGAAAGCAATCCAGACGAAAATTTCGGAGATGGAAAAACTCGTGCAAGAATTTGTGACTAATGGAATGTTTATTCCCAATGAGGTCTACTTTTACATAGAGAGAGCAAAATACTCAACATCTTATGGACAGTTTGGCCAGGCAAACCAAGAAGTTGAGAATGCAAGGAAGATGCTGCTTGAGATTCTTGGGTCGATTGCTGCTGATCGCATTCTTGCAGTAAAAAAGATTGGAGATATGGGAATAAGCATAGGATGTCCTATGAAGAACACGCTTAAGTCCTATCATGAACTCACAGAGGCAATAACTAGAATTGAGGTTGCAAAGGCGATTGAGATATGCAGAAATATAGAACCAGATGCCTGGAAAGAACTCTACGATTACATTCAGTCAATAATATGGGAAATCAATGTCCTTATCCAGATGGCTGAAGAATATAGAATTCCCCACACTACAATCTCAGAGTCGATTTCTCAAGCTGAGATGCATGCCTCCTGGCATAACTATCCAGCTGCCTACCAGATTCTCACCAATGCCAAAAAAGTGCTTTCTGATCTTCTTTCTTCAGCCCTTGAGACCAAGCTTCAAGGATTGATGGGAGTCTTTGATGCGCTCAACGAAATTTTAGGTGCCAAGTTGGATGTGGATGAGCTAAAATTGTGTGCTAGGGACATAGAGCGAATGAAGCTGCCAGATGCACACATGCGCCTTAAGAAAATAAACGAAATTGTGGCTAGAGTGTCTTCTGAAAATGAAAAGAAACTCAGGGAATTTGTTGATGAGAAATTCAAATATGGTAAGAGTTTCGTGGATGAACTTGTGAGGATTAGAAGGGATGTTAGTGAATTACAGGGTTTGCTTGCGAAGGTTGAGGAACGCAGGATAAACAAGGACTACTTGAATGCGGCTGTGAAAATGAACCTTTTTTTGAAAACCCTTGAAAAGTTCGTAGAAATCCAATATATCAATGCTAGGGCTGACCTCGAGCAAAAATTCAGAGTGGCGAGAGAGATGGAAATAGATGTGGAGGAGAAGGAGAAGAGTTATGCATCTCTTGTTCCAGGTGCTAGAACAGTGGAAGAAAAGATGAAGGCACTTGAGATGATTATTGAATTTTCTGAGGAAATCAATAAGGAAGGGTTAGCATTTGTAGAAGCTAAGCTGAAGTCCTATCTCGAATTCAACAAAAATCTGACACCTGAGAATAGGTTGAAGGTCGATACTGTAAGAGGCCATCTTGAGAAAAAGGAAATGATTGAGGCATATGCAGCTCTTAAAACCCTAAAGTGAATTATGCTGAAGATTCCTGACCTTTATAAGGAATGTTATTCGCTTGTGCGACAAATTCCAGTTGGAAAGGTATCAACGTACGGTATGGTGGCAAAAGCTCTGGGAGATGAGATTTGTGCAAGGGCAGTGGGGCAGATGATGAGTGAGAACCCGTACTCATTTTTACGCAGGGATGTGGATGCAGAAATGCGGGTGCCCTGCCATCGTGTGGTCTATGCGGATGGAAAAATTGGCGGTTTCACTTCTGCTGGTGGTATACAAGACAAAGTTTCGTTGCTTGAAAGTGAGGGAGTTAAAATAGAAAATGGTAGGGTTACGGATTTTGAGCAAAGGGTTTTTTGCGAGTTTGTGGGCGATGAACCTCTGAAAAAACTGAGAGAGGAGCAAGAACACCTTGCGAAAAAAATCTGGCTTGATGATGATTTCACACTCAAGGATTTTGGCGTCTTGGATGTGGCATATAAAGGCAGAAAGGGTTTTTGTGCGATGGCTGTATTTGACGCCAGCGGTAAACCGACTGCCACCTTCAGGGCTACAACAGAAATTAACTTCCCTTACATTCCCACCTACCTTGCCTACAGGGAACTGCCTTTAATTTTGAAGGTGCTGGAATACTACAGGCCTTCTTTGCTATTGATAGATGGGAATGGGATTTTGCATCCAAGAAAAATGGGAATTGCCACACATGCTGGAATTGTGGCCGAGATTCCAACAATAGGTGCTGCAAAATCGTTGCTTCGTGGTGAGTTGCAAGGCGAGAAAATTTTTCTCAACAGAGAGCTTGTTGGCTACAGATGCGGTAAGTACTATGTTTCGCCTGGCCATAGAGTGAGCATTGAAAGTGCAAGAAAGATTGCGGAAAAATACCTAGATTTGATTCCTGTTGCCCATAGGGAAGCAAATAGGAGTGCAACCATCAAATAATATTCTTCAGCACATCATCTAGAATTCTCTCACAGTATTTGCATCTGTACTTTACTGGCTTTTCAGAAACAAGGACGAAATCATGTTCCACTGGCTCACCTGTGTTGCTTATGCAATTTGGATTTGGGCATTTAATGATGCCTTTTGCCCTCTTAGGCAAACTCGCTTTAATCTTCTCTTTCACTTCTCCTTTTTCAATGATGCTAATTGTGGCACCTGGGGCAATCAACGCAATCTTATCCACCTCTGACTTTTTCAACTCTCTTTCCTCAATTTTCAAAATATCTTTCCAGCCAAGCTTGTTGGAGCGAACATGAATTCCCAAGCTTACAGTGTACTTTATTTCTTGGACATCCAGACCAAGTACTTTCAGCACCTTCAGTCCCATACCCGCTGGGATGTGGTCTATAACCGTACCTTTTACAATCGGTGTAATCTTCAGCTCACGCATCAATCTCACCTCCGAGCAGAAGCAACAACAAAGCCATTCTTACAGGAACACCATTAAATGCCTGCTCAAAGTACATTGCATGCTTTGTTGCATCCACATCTGGTGAAATTTCGTTTACTCTGGGCAGTGGATGCATCACAATTGCGTGTTTCTTTGCTCGCTCCAGCATCTTTGCGTTTAGACGAAAGATGCCCGCAACCTTGTTGTATTCCTGGATGTCTGGAAAACGCTCCCTCTGAATTCTGGTCATGTAAAACACATCGCAGGTTTCAATCACATCCTCGAGTGCATTAAATTTCTGGGTTTTGGCACCCATCTCCACGAGCGGTTCTATGATGTGGTCTGGCATCTGCAGTGATTCTGGTGCAACAAAGTACAGGTTAGCATTGAATTTTGCGAGGGCATGGGCGAGAGAATGCACGGTCCTTCCATACTTCAAATCGCCAATGAGGGCCACATTTATACCTTCTAGCTTGCCAAGTTTCTCCTTTATCGTGAAAAGGTCAAGGAGTGTCTGCGTGGGATGCTGCCCTGCGCCATCGCCTGCATTAATCACTGGCTTATCAGAGAATTCAGCTGCAAGCCGTGCCGCGCCCTCATATTTGTGCCTTATCACGATTACATCGCTGTAACTGGCAAGCATTCGCACTGTGTCGGCAAGGGTTTCTCCCTTAGCCACTGAAGTTGTAGTTGCCTCGGAAAAACCAAGGCATTTTCCACCGAGACGGAGCATCGCTGATTCAAAAGAAAGTCGCGTTCTTGTGCTTGGTTCAAAGAACGCTGTACCCAGAATTTTACCATCAAGTGGTTTCACAACCTTTTTGCCTTTTGCAATTTCAACCATTTTCTTTGCGGTCAGAAGAATGTGATCAATTTCTTCGTTGCTCAGCTCCCTGATGGACACTATGTCCTTTCCGATAAAATCCTTATCCTGCATCGACATCCAAACGAAGGTATGATATAAAGATTTTCTGTGGGGCTACGTTCCTTACCATGGGTCATAAAGATTTGGGGTGCTAGTATATAAAGCAGCATGGTTCTATTCACAACTCCTAAACCTTAATTTATTTCTAAGAATTCCCTGAATAAAAACGAAGGAGGATGGGATGCATGGCAATCTCCATGGAAGAGATAGGGAAATGTGATGTGAGTCCCATTATCCAGTTGATAAAAGAGCTTAGGGTGTACAAAAGGTGGAATGTGGTGGAGCGAAGAATGGCACCGAAGGTGCGTTTTTTACTCTTGCTTTGTGCATGGCAATGCAAGACGATAATAGAA
>JAVZCK010000008.1 GCA_038874435.1 Thermoplasmata archaeon | reverse complement strand
ATTACGGGGTCCGAATATATTTTCTGTGCCTCCCACCAGGCCCTTACTTGCCCAGTGTATTCAGTGTTCGGTTGAACAGTAATTGTTACACTTGAGCACCCAGTTACATCTTTCCAGTTATACCCAGCTATGTTGCTCACATAAAGTTCGATTTTCCATGCTTCAAAATTCATTCCCCATTCTAATTTTACAGTTGTTGGTGTGAGAAGTGAGTAATAGAGCCAGACACTATACCCATTGGTATCAGAAACGCTTGTTGTAAATTGCTCTCCTTTTGCTGATACCTCCATTGCGGCATCACTTCCCTGTACCCAGCTCCCTTCTCCTCCAGACACCTTCGGCATTACTTCCGTTTTCATCTTCTGCACCGCTCCTTTAGTGTTGTTCGCCTCAAGCATGTTCTCGATTGCCTCAAGCTTGTTGTTCAATGCCTGCTTCCGCTCCTCTGGATTTTTGTCAAAAACCTCGTCTGGCAAACTATCAATTGTTGTTTGCATCGTCTCCACAACCTCACCAGGCTCCTTGTAATTCGTTGTCATTCCAATGCCTCGCTCAATTCCATAACGACTAAAGGCTATATAAACCTCACCGAAGTAGCCCGTGGCTATTGTTGGCTCAAATAAGCCAAGCAACGGATGCCCTTGCTTGTCCATAATTAGTTCTGTGTAGTTTGTATCCAGTTTTAGCCTCTGCGACGCTCCTGTTTGAGTTAGTTCTGCATCAAAACTGGCATACCAGAGCATGGAATACCAGTCGTCATAGTCACGCCAGACCACATGCAATTTCTTTTCTGTTTTTGGCATTCTGAAAGGCAGTTGCCAGATGCCTGGTGCAATAGCATGGACATCTATTGCATCGGTATTGCTTGTGCTGAGCAAGGCTGTTGTGTTTCCAACCATGCCATAGACCTGGTAATTCCCGCTCCCGTTGTCAGCCCAGAAATAATACTGTTTTCCTTCCCATACAACAAAATCAAACCCCATCTTCCAGCTCCCATTTGTTTCTCGCACTTTGCTCACATTCCAGGTTGTGTTGTTTTTCTCTCCCACATAAATCCAACCATCGTAGTTTCTCACGCCTATCAATTCTCTGCCTCCAAAATAACCCCTTGTCAGTCCATACAGCGGCTTTCCTTCCTGTGTGTAAATTTCCTCTGTCGTATTGTTTTCCCAGACCATCAGTGTGCCACCGCTTTTCAGGTTTGCCTTCAGATTCCACAGTTCTGGCGTTATGTTCACTGCGGGAGTTGTGATTACGTTATCCCGAATCTTATTAACACGCGTAGACTAAGCCCTATGAACTATGTTAAGGGAAATTATGAAGTCAGATTCCCCATTTGGATATTCCCGATCTCTCTCTTCCCAATTCCCACCAATTGTTTCTTGATTATTAAGCCAAATATCTAACAAAAGTCTGATTGAAATCGTGTGATTTTCAGGTATAGATACATCTATTTTTGTTATATATTTTCTATCACCTGCAAAACTTTCTATTGCCTTTACTCTAGTAAATAAAAATTGTGGGATTTTTCCATTCCCAGAATACTCAAGCGTAAGATTACCTCTCGCTTGAATAAAGAGACACCATTCATGAGAGTAATTGATAACATTTATTGTGCCATTCCCCTTTGCTGACAAAGAATAAATAAAAGGTAGAGCTTCACCTGTTTCGTTGTCTATCAAGCATGGTGCAATTATGGAATAGTTTATTTCGTCTTTACTTTCTATCTCGATTTTAAATTCGTATGAGTCTGGATGATACGGAAATAGAAATGAGCAATACAATATAAACAAGCCAATAAAAACATCTACTATTGTCAGACAAATTGCTAAAAAGACGATTAAAATCACTTTCCCTATCTTTTTATTCATCATAAATTAACCTCCGAGATATGTTGGTAAATGTTGATAAATTGTGTTCCACTCAGATTCAGTGTACCATGTGTCATGGAGAATATAGAGATAGTTCATACAGCTATGATGTGTTGGAGGTCCCCACCCGTTACCGTTTCCCATTAACTCGCCTGGATACAGTCCAAGGACATGCCCAAGTTCATGCATAAAAACGCCTGCTTGACATGTTTGTGAATCTCCTTTTACAAAATAATAAATAGCCCAACCAGGAGCGCCTAACAACCACAAAATGTCAGGAATAGATTTATGCCAATTTGCATCTCCCACTGTCATGCTTGTAGCATTGGCATGACCGAGATGGCCATCAGAATCATGACAAAACAAGCAATAGACAAACGCATGCTTTCTTTTCAAATTATATCTTCCTTCGTATGGAATTTTTCCTATTTTTGTTGTATCCTCGTGCGAAATTAACTCACCACCACCTAAACATCCATCGTCGATGTGAACCCTTACATTATGGGATGCAAAATAACTTACAATGATTTCCTTGGTAGTTGGAAGTATCATATGGCCGTCACACACTCTTACCCAGTATCCCCACCAACCAACCTGCACATATATATCTTTCGGTTGCATTCCATCCACTTCCACATATATGTCCTTTTTCAAAGGGTCTGGTAGTTCTTTCATACTTCCCGGTATATATCCAAAACATAACACACACTCATAGAATATACTGCCACTATAAATTGTGTACTTTTTACCATCCTCCCAGATAGTATAATAACTTCCACCAGGGTTCCCAATTTCACCTGGCACTTCATTTTCATCGTAGCGGTGATCACCATCTGCATCCCGCCACCCATCTACTAAACCATCCATATCACTATCCACAGAATAGGGTGATGTGATTCCTTCCTCGCAATCAAACAGGCCATCACGGAGGTTTGCGTAACTCTGAGAGTAATCAGAATCTTTATAGGCAACACCACTACCACATCTGCTTTCATCACCCATTGAACTGCTAGCATATACTGTAAACGATACTCCAATTCCCATTTTTGCCCTGTTTACATTCTCTATGTCAGCAAACCATTTATTCACAGAGTTAGGATATTGTGCACCATTTTTCTCTCCACTTGTTCCATCACTGAAAGTGTATTTTACTTTGTTATTTCCGACGGGAGTTTCTGTTGTGCTCCATTTTATTCTGAAATACACTTTACCAGAGTACGCTATGTCATATATCTCCCAACCCGTGATTCTCATCCTTGTTTTTCCATTCCCACTTGCTATAAGTGTTGCCCCGCTGTATATAGATGAAACTGTGAAAGAGTATGTTGTTGAGGGGCTAAGCCCTGTTACCCATGCCGTATGTGTCTTTCCATCACTGCTCGTGGTTGCAGTTACTACCTTGTTTATGTTTGCAAAACTTACCATACTACCAGAAGCAGCTACATTCGTCTGCCATACAATCTTCGCACACTCATACCAGCTTGATGTAGAATCATGAGAAGGTATCCATGTAATTTGGGTTATCTGTGGAGAAACATAAACAAAGGAGTAGTATGATGTGAGAAAACTTTGCGTGTTCTCCGTAGTTCTCGCATATATTCTATATGAATAAGTTGACCCCTCGGTAAATGCACCATCGGCTGGAATGATTGCATACATAACCTTTGAGGAATAAAGAGATCCTGTGACGCTACTTCCACTAGGGTACCATATACATAAACCATACCCAATCCACATATTCGCTTCCCACCATACCTTTACCTTTCCGTTTAGCAAACTCTCTTTCCATGTCCGTTTAAGAGCGAAGGTCGTGCTGAACTCTACGATATTGGATGTGTATGAGCCACTCTTTCCTTGAGCAACTACCTTTGCCTCATAGGTTGTAGAGGGTGAGACAGTTATGACTGCATAACTAGATGTAATCTCTGTACTGTATGGCCATGTACTTGTACCTTTCACACGCCAGTATAGAATCGCCAGGTATGGCGGAAAATCACAGCCCCAGCTAAATGCTACTTCTTTTGGCGTATGCACATCGCAGGAAAGCCATACAGTACTCTCTCCAGTTTTATCTTTTGTACTTGTTATCATCTGCTCGCAGGCATCTACAAGGTCACCTGTAGCATCACTCCCCTGTATCCAGCTCCCTTCTCCACCTGACACCTTTGGCATTACTTCAGTTTTCATTTTCTGCACAGCACCTTTAGTGTTGTTCGCCTCAAGCATGTTCTCGATTGCCTCAAGCTTGTTGTTCAACGCCTGTTTCCGCTCCTCCGGATTCCTGTCAAATACCTCATCTGGCAAACTGTCAATTGTTGTCTGCATCGTTTCCACAACCTTATCTGGTTCCTCATAATTCGTTGCCATTCCAATGCCTCGCTCAATTCCATAACGACTAAAGGCTATATAAACCTCACCGAAGTAGCCCGTGGCTATTGCTGGCTCAAATAAGCCCAGTAGCGGATGCCCCTGTCTGTCCATAACAAGCTCTGTGTAGTTTGTATCCAGTTTTATCCTCTGCGACGCTCCTGTTTGAGTTAGTTCTGCATCAAAACTAGCATACCAGAGCATGGAATACCAGTCGTCATAGTCTCTCCAGACCACATGCAATTTCTTTTCCGTCTTTGGCATTCGGAATGGCAGTTGCTCTGTGCCTGGTGCAATAGCATGGACATCAATTGCATCTGTGTGGCTTGTGCTGAACAACACAGTGGTGTTCCCCAGCATACCATAGACCTGATAATTCCCGCTCCCGTTGTCAGCCCAGAAATAATACTGTTTTCCTTCCCATACAACAAAATCAAACCCCATCTTCCAGCTCCCATTTGTTTCTCGCACTTTGCTCACATTCCAGGTTGTGTTGTTTTTCTCTGCCAAATAAATCCAGCCATTGTAATTTCTAATCCCAATCAACTCTCTGCCCGCAAAAAATCCTCTTGCCAGTCCATACAGCGGCTTTCCTTCCTGTGTGTAAATTTCCGCTGTGGTGTTGTTTTCCCAGACCCTCAGCGTGCCACCGCTTTTCAACGATGCTTTCAGATTCCAGAGCGAGGGCGTTGTATTCACTGCGGGAGTTGTAAGGGCTACCT
Organism: Thermoplasmata archaeon; assembly: GCA_038874435.1. Lineage (NCBI taxonomy): Archaea > Methanobacteriati > Thermoplasmatota > Thermoplasmata > Thermoplasmata archaeon. The sequence goes on along the minus strand of JAVZCK010000008.1, from coordinate 89,593 downwards.
TGCAGTAAACTGCCTTCCATTCCACGCTCTTCTCAATTCCATTCCCAACCTCTTCCCAGCTCACATTGTCCTCGCTCACATACACTTTGCCGCTCCCTTCCCAGCTTAGATTGATTGCTAAAATTTCCGTCTCCGCTTCAAACAATTTTGCTGTGTATTCCCCTGCCTTGTAATAATGCTCCACATACTCTATTTTCGGCACCGCTGTAGTAATCTCTTCAACCTTGAGCTCGTCAATGTAAAATCTCGCCCAGTTTGCATCTTTGTGCAACATCCAGCAAATTACCCGTTCAGTCCAGTTGCATTTGCTTTGCCTACCCAAATACTACATAACCAGGACCATGTGTCGCTCCATATCATAAAATAATCCCCATTCCTCACCATACCCGCTTTCCCACCTGATTTACTAATCAGGATTTTATCGTCTTGTGTAAGGTGATGGTCTCTATCGCAATCAAGCCATGTGACATTGTATCCTTCAGATGGGTGGTCTCTAATTTCCGAAAGTTTGCCCTTTTCGAGTTCAAAAAGTCCACCCGTATCATTTTCTCTTGTTAAAGCGTAATTTATCCTCTTTTCATATAAATAATAATCTTGTGGCTCATATCCGGACACTTCTATTTGATAAATGACAAAGCTCTCGTTTGATATGGGCTTCAACACAACTTGCATAGGCGGCCTCTTCAGCAAGTACGGGGCCAAATACACACTGTATGCATACAGAGAGAGGAGCGTTACTATTAATATCACCAGTATTATCATTATTGTTTTCGTTATTTCTTTCATACTCATCACCTACCAGTATGTAGAATCTGCTAGAGCTATATTTGAAATCTGGGGGGTAGATCTACCATCTATGATTATCCAGCCCCACGCCTCTATTTTGTTCATTTGGGCTGCATCAAACCCTTTTTTGAAAGCCCAACCAACAGAGAAAGGCTGAATGATGGAACCCATGTTAGGTATAAAGCCAGGATGTACATCCCACCAGTTATGCTTTCCTTCCCAAAGGAAAGCCCAATGATCATATGTTCCTAGTTCTCCCCAAGAAACTTCATTTTCCGTTGCAGAAGTTACTACTACTCTTTTATCTCCTGCAAGATGAGTTATGGCACTTCCACTGTAACATGCTTGAACTACGATAACCATTCTTGCATACTCTGAAATCATTGAATCTATTTGAGATTCAATATCCTCCCACCATATACAACTACCCTCAATTATCACTTTATATATATCGTAGTGGTCTTTAATAGTCTTTTCTTTCAGTCGGAACTCCAAGCCACCATTAAATCCATGCTGATTGAATAAGATTGTAATGAAATCGTTCTCTGTGATTTTCTTGCCAATCGAGGAAAGCGATGTACAGAAATCTTCGTATGTAGCCTCCCCATCTATAGCTTGATTATGATTGGAAGAATCCTGCCAATAATACCCATACCTGTCTCCTATCAAGTCACCACCCCATCCTCGTAGAAATCTCAATCTAATAACCCCATTATAACTGTTTGTGTCTCTATAATAGAGATAGCCTCCATCATAGGATACTTCAATCGTTTGTCCAATCTTCCAAGATTCACCAACAGGAATAGTTTCCCAATTGCCGAAATCCACTCTTACCTTGGCGTTGGGGGCCCAATCCTCGTAAAAAGTAGAGACATATGTAAACACAAACCACGGACAATACAGAAGTTCTACATTTTCAGGTAAATATCCACATCCCTCTACCAATTTGTTGTACATGCTATAGGTATCTATCCAGAAAGCTGGAATGTTTGCATCTTCTGTACTTGCTGGAGGTTTCACGCCACCGCCCCCTACCAAAATAGCATATCTTGCATTGTAAATCAAAAGATGCTGCCATCCACCATAGGCAATGCCATATAACCACTCGTAATAATCACTCATTCCGTCACCATCATCATCTGGATCGGCGTTGTTGTCTATACAATCTCCATCTATATCTCCATCTTCTATATATCCATGGTCAGTTTTCACTAGCCATCTATCATTTCTTACTGCACTTGCAAGCCTCTGTAGATAGTAGGGATTGTTTATCAATCCCCATCCAGGGACATATATTTTCGGCAAAATCAACCACAATGAAGAAAGATACCCATCTCCATCCATATCATAATCCAATGGTACAAGATCAGCTGAATCCTTTTTTCCATCCCCATCTGTATCAGCAATGAGTGGATTTGTATGGTAACTGAACATCTTTGAGTAGCCATCAGAAGGTGGTTGGAGATAAAACAAATACCCTTTTAGGCCAGTATCTCTTACATACCTTTTCACAAACCCTTGCACTTCATCATAGTCTGAGACACCATCATAATCTGTATCTGGTTTGTATTTGTTTGTTCCGTAATATCCTTCTTCGCAATCAAATAACTTGTCTGCGTCTGAATTCTTGTAACATCTATCACACTGTGTGGTGGTTTGTTCAATCTCACCAACCCCATAGCCCTCAATGTCATACTTCATCCACACATACCAGTAAACTGGAATGTTGGCGTTTCTTTCGGGGTTCGGAATGGAGAGAAATACATACCACCGCCATTTTGCCCCATCATAAGAGGCACTCCCCATATCTACACTTACATATTGCCATCTAGTACCGAGTGTGAGATACCATACCTCTGGTTTGTAACCGGGTTTTTTGGTAGATGTCCACCATATCCCATACAAAATCTCCTTTCCATTAAATATGTCCATACTTCCATATGGAGAGACATACATTCTCGTTTCACCAGTTTTTTGTCCAGTTAACTCCGAACCTCCATATTTAGAGTGGACCGTAAATTGGTATTTGCCCGATGGTTTTAACCCTGTAATGTATGCCGTGTGTGTCGTGCTCCCAGACCCACTTGCAGTAACAGACCATTGCTGGGTTCCATCCACTTCTTTGTAAGTTATATAGTTGTTTGTGGTTCCAACACTTGTTGTCCATGTTATTTTTCCTTTCTCGTACTCAGGCACCCATACTATATTTGTAATCGCTGGTGAGTTATAAACTACACAATATGTGGCGCTCTGTGCTACACCATTTCCAACACATCTCAACTCAACATAGTAGTAGTATTTCACATTCTCCTCTAAATTCACTACATCAAATCTCACATTGCACGAGCTTCCATCCGCAATTACACTGCTCCTTATGTAACTCCCACTCTCCTTCCTAAAATAAAGATACTGATACCCAAGCAATGGTATATTTCCAGATGCATATACATACCCCTTTCCCTCAGGTAATACGGCAAAATCACAGCCTGTAATTGCAAATGTGCTCTTAAATGTAATTGGGTCTGAATATATTTTTTGGGCTTCCCATAGAGCCTTCACTTGTGCAGTATATTGAGTGTTTGGTTGGATAGAAACTGTTACACTGGTGCTCCCAGTTACATCTTTCCAGTTATACTCAGCTATGTTGCTCACATAAAGTTCGATTTTCCATGCTTCAAAATTCATTCCCCATTCTAATTTTACAGTTGTTGGTGTGAGAAGTGAGTAATAGAGCCAGACACTATACCCATTGGTATCAGAAACGCTTGTTGTAAATTGCTCTCCTTTCGCTGATACCTCCATTGCGGCATCACTTCCCTGTATCCAGCTCCCTTCTTCACCTGACACCTTCGGCATTACTTCCGTTTTCATCTTCTGCACCGCTCCTTTAGTGTTGTTCGCCTCCAGCATGTTCTCGATTGCCTCAAGCTTGTTGTTCAGTGTTGTTCTCCGCTCATCTGGGTTCTTGTCAAAAACCTCGTCTGGCAAACTATCAATTGTTGTCTGCATCGTCTCCACAACCTCACCAGGCTCCTTGTAATTCGTTGCCATTCCAATGCCTCGCTCAATTCCATAACGACTAAAGGCTATATAAACCTCACCGAAGTAGCCCGTGGCTATTGTGGGTTCAAAGAGGCCAAGCAATGGATGTCCCTGCCTGTCCATAACAAGCTCGGTGTATCTGTTATCTAGTTTTGTTCTTGAACGAGCTAGTTTATCCTTGGCAAAGAAACGAAAGAAAATTTAGACAACTCTCACACAGAAAGCAATGAGGCACAATTTGGTAAACCTTTACCAACCCTAATTTTGTCCCAGAACATAATGTCCCTGTATAAACCGTTATATATTTCTGAGTGATATATGCACCGTGGTGCAAGTATGACTGCAATTTCCATAAAGAATGTCTCAAAGCGATACTCAAATGGTGTTCTGGCTGTGGATAATGTCTCGCTTGAGATAAAAACAGGTGAGATTTTCGGGTTGCTTGGTCCCAATGGCGCTGGAAAAACTACGCTCATAAAACTTCTCACTACTCTGATTTTTCCCACAGCTGGAGAGATTACAGTTGGAGGTTTCAAAAGAGCAAGAGAAGACCATAAAATCCGAGAAATCATAGGGTATGTGCCTCAGGACATCTCCTCAGATGCTGCACTCACCGGGTATGAAAACATTTTGATTTCAGCAAAACTTCATGGAATTTACGGGAGCAAGGCTAAAGAAATCGCAGAAAACATTCTGAAACGGCTTGAACTCTGGGAGGCAAGAAACAGAATTGTGCGAACTTACTCGGGCGGCATGATTAGGAAACTGGAGATTGGGCAGGCGATGGTACATTCCCCAAGCATTCTCTTTCTCGACGAGCCAACAGTGGGCCTAGACCCTTCTGCAAGAAAGCATGTCTGGGAACACATCAGAAAACTCCATGAGGAGGGAATTACAATTTTAATGACCACGCATTACATGGAAGAGGCAGATGAACTCTGCAATAGAATTGCGATGATGGCTCAAGGTAGAATTGCTGTTGTGGATGCACCTGCAAATCTTAAAAAGTCAGTAGGACAGGGCTGCATTGCATTCAAGTTAGCTGGCAAAGTCCCTGATAAACTGCCGATTGAAAACTCTCGCCTTAATGGAGAAAACGTACTTGTGTACTGCCGTAACCCCTCTGAAGAACTGCCAAAGTACCTGAAAATGCTTGAAAATGCTGGTTGCTCCATCACATCAGTTGAAATAAAGGAAACTTCACTGGATGATGCATTCATGAAGTATGTGGGCAGGAGAATGCAGGACATGGAGCAGTGGAGTGCAACAAGAAAGATGAGAAGAGTGGCGAGGAGGCTGGAATAATGCTGAGAGAAGTCAGAAATGTGGCGACAATTCTAGAGCTGGAAGCAAGAAGGTTAAGACATGACTATTCCGATATTGTTATTCGTTCAGTCCAACCAATTCTCTGGCTTGTGGTTTTCGGCAGCGTTTTCACTAATTACAGAGTGATTCCCACTGGAGAATATTCCTATCTGGAATTCGTGGCACCTGGTGTTCTCGGTCAGTCAGTGCTCTTCGTCTCCATTTTCTTCGGGCTGATGCTCGTCTGGGACAGAGAGTCAGGCAATCTCTCTAAACTTCTGGTTTCTCCTGCCTCTAGATACTCAATTGTGTTCGGAAAAAGTTTGTCTGCGGGCATTAGGTCTATTGCTCAGGGTGCTGTGGTCATTCTGCTGATTCTTCTGGTTGGTATAAGATTCAGAACCAACCCTTTCTTGGTGCTCATGGTTTTTCCTGCAATCGTACTCATTGCTGCTGTTTCTGCCAGCATCTCAATATTTTTCACAAGTTTGCTGAAAACAAGGGAGCGGGTGATGGGCATAGGGCAGGTGCTTACAATGCCACTTTTCTTTACAAGTAACGCACTGTATCCTGTTTCCATAATGCCATGGTGGCTCCAGTGGATTGCCTATGCAAATCCGCTCACCTATGGAATAAACATTCTTCGCTCTCTCATGCTCACTGGCGACCTCTCTGGAATTCCCCTTGACATCGCAGTGCTTACTGGCTATCTTCTCGTGCTTACTCTGGTGAATGGTAGGTTGTTACAACGCATTATGGAATAAAGGACGCTGAGGAGGAGATTTGAACTCCTGAGGGCAGAACGCCCACCAGCTCTCAAGGCTGGCGCCGTCATCCGGGCTTGGCTACCTCAGCAGAATGAAAAGAGATGGTGGACTCGTCGGGATTTGAACCCGAGACCTCCACATTGCAAGTGTGGCGATCTTCCAGCTGATCTACGAGCCCATCGAAGCCGCCAGGGAGATTTGAACTCCCGACCTGCTGATTTCCTGGCTCTATAACAGGGCTTACAAGTCAGCTGCTCTACCAGCTGAGCTATGGCGGCACCTGTAGTGGAGAGATAGGAGGAAGAATATTAAATTTTTGCGGTGAATTTACAGGATTGCTGGCGAATATTTCCTGAAACTCCATAAACTTTTTATCTCCCTATTCTCTCACCATGTCAAATGGTGAATTAAATGGCGGGAACTGATATCTACTTAGGAATTGGAATCGGCGTGATTATTGGAATATTGATAGGTGTACTGATTGGATGGATTGTTGGAAAGAGAGCAGGTGAAGCATCTTCATCCTCTACACTCTCATCCTCCCCCCAACAAGGATTATATGCAGGAAGCCCTCAGCCTCAATATCCTGGTCAACAGACCAGTATGGGAAGCCCTTATGGACAACCCACTGGCGTTCAAGCACCGATGGACGAGAAAGAGAGAAGGCGACTTGAAAAGGAACGCCTGAAAGAGGAGAGGAGAAAAGAAAAGGAGAGGAGAAGGGAAGAGAAACGACTGGAGAAGGAAAGAAGACGGCAAGAAAAACTAATGGCCAAGCAAGGTGTCCAGCAACCTCAACCAACACCTCAACCTTATTCCTCCCAACCACAGTACCAACCGCAGCCCCCGTACCAGCCACAACCTCAACCAGCACAACCTTATTACCAGCAAGAGACAAGATATGCGCAACCCCAACCCTATCCCACTCAGCCACAACCATCACCTCAACCACAATATCAGACACAGCCCCAATATCAGTCCCAGTATCCACCACCAAGGGAGCAAATCCCGTATAGACCGTCATCAGAACCCTATCCAACCACCCAACAACCTACCTACCAACCAAGACCTCAACCTACACCACAGCCAGAACCATACAGAGCATCTACACCTCCACCCCCCCCACAACCAGTTCCGCCTAAAACTCAACCAGAAGTCACACCAACCTATCCTCAATATCAACCATCTCCTGCACAACCAGTTTCACAGCCATCGCCTCCTCCTGCCTACGCTCCCCAACCTGTTCAACCAGCTCCACAACCTGCACCTCAACCACAGCCACAGTATCCTGCACAGAAGCCAAAAATTGTGATGCGAAGATGCCCCAGTTGCGGAAATCAAGTAGAGGACAATGTAGTTCAATGTCCTCAGTGTGGAAGTTTCATAAAATCACCGAAGAGAGGTGCAGCACCTCCACCCCAGTATGTTGCGCCTGAAGAATCTGCAGCAGTTGAAGGGGTCTGCCCCCACTGCGGTGCCAGTGTGAGCTCAAGTGCCACAATTTGCTGGCGATGCAATAAAATTCTGAAGAGGCGTTGAAATCATAAACCTCCCGTGAACATCTTCAGCGTCAGAATTTTTATGCAATAACCTACAGCAAGGTCTCTCAACAGTGGAGTAAGTTTCTCATCATACTTTGCAAATCTAACTGACTTGAAACCACAGATGCCTGTTGCAACAATTTCTCCTCTCTTTGTAATGTAAATAAGGCCAGTCATTTTTTCGTGAATTTCATATTCTTCGCCATTGTAAACTATCACTGATGGTTTGAACCCCTTGCTTTGAGTTGAAATCTTACTATCTCCCTGGTAAATTGTTATAGAGTCATGAACATCGTCATAAGAAATCGTGCTTATCTTATTTTTCTTGCCCTCATCAAACAGTTCATACTTGAGGGTAAACAATCGTTTGATTGTTGCAATTGTTCCTCTAACATTCCATCCTGCAGGCAAGGCAACATATTTCTCTTCATTTACCTGCACCAGCATGTCGTTTTTCAAGATGCGTGCCTCTACGATTATCATTTAGAGAGAGAAAGAAAAGAAGATTAAATAACTTAGCATTCGATAATCCAGAAAAAAAATTTTACATTTAGCCAATAATCTCCTTGTCCCACTTACCTGCATCAATCTCTGCAATTATTTCCTTTGGCTCCTTCCCCTCTACAGTAACTCCCAGTGACTGGCAGGTACCCACGACTTCCTTAACTGCTCTCTTTATGTCCTTCGCTAGAATTGAGCTAGATTTCATCTCTGCAATTTTCTTTGCCTGCTTTATCGTAATGTTACCAATCTTGTTCGTCTTGGGGGTGCCGGAACCCTTTTCCGCTTTCACTTCCTTCAGAATCAAGGCACTTGTTGGTGGTGTGCCAACTTCAATCTGGAAGTTTTTGGTTTTGGGGTCCACGATTATTTTGACAGGGACGCGCATACCTTCAAACTGCTTGGTCTTAGCATTTATTTCTGCAACGACCTTCACAATGTTCACGCCCAGAGGCCCAAGAGCCGGACCAAGTGGAGGCCCGGGTGTCGCCTTGCCTCCTTCCACAAGTGCTTCAACAGTTTCCGCCATATTACTTCACCTCTTTCTTATCTGTACCTTCAACCACTTTAACCGAATCACCTTTCACAGTGACTGGAATTGGCACCACAGCATCAATGAGTTCGACCGTAATTTCTTCTTTCTGGCTCTCCACAACTTTAACTCTTGCTCTCTCACCCTTGAACGGCCCAGAGACAATCTCTACAAGGTCTCCTACATTAATTCCAGCAACGGGTGAAACTGGGGTTAAGAACCTAGAAATTTCCTCGATTGTGGCTTCTCCTTCTTCAATTATTCCTCTTGCCTTTGGCACTCCTTTCAGCATCTCCTTCAAAGTGTTGATACTCATTCCTTCCACGATCAGATAGCCCCTCAATTGTGGCGGAGCTAGAATTGCAAAAATCACACCTTTGTACTTGGGAATGTTGCTCTTGGTGAGAAGAGAATCTGCAACTTCACGCTCATGCCCTATCTGGGTTTTTACAATTATCAGCACCTGCTTTGCGGTTGTGGAAATTGTCCTGCTTTCCCTCACAAGTGGATCGTTTTTGGAAGAAAGGTTCACTACCACATCCACAGAATCACCATATCTAACACCAACGGGTGCAGTGAGTTCCAGCGAAACCTCATGCGTCATTCCTGCGGGGACTGGTATCTCAAGGGTTTTTTCATTGGAATAAAATACCTCTTGCTTTTCCTCTTCTCCTTCATGATAACGGAGCGCTATTTTCCATTCAGCACCCTCTCCGCTTGTTGCAAATCTGTATAAATATGTAAATCTCAGCAGTGCAACATCGTCCCTAACACTGGTATTGGTGACTTTCAATAGATATTTTGCTGTTTGTCCCGATACCACAAGTTTTCTGTCTTCAGGACACACAAGTTGGAGACCAAAAGAAGGGGTTGGTGGCTTATCTGTAATTTTTACCTCTTTCGGCTCCTCTCTCTTCGGTTCTTCCTTCTTTTCCGGCACTTTTTCCTCAATATCTCCAAAAAGTCCCAAGGAAATCGCCCCTCATGTGAAAAAACTTTGAATGTATGGTGGTAGGTAGTTCCAGAGATAGAAAATCAGAAAGCCAAGGGCTCCGATTATAATTATTCCTGCACCACAAATCTGAAGCACTTTTTTGTATTGCTCTCGATCTGGCTTCCTTGCCATTTTTAAAATCCTACCATACTTTCCCTTACCCACTGTTCGCATCTTATTCTCAAGATTTGTTTGTATCTGCAGCCCTTTTTTTATGATCTCCATGTTCTCAACCTTATGAAATCACATCAATGTCTGCCATCTTTTTCTCAGGACGGGTCATACCTGGACCCACTATCTGCTTGGACTTAACACCTGTTACAACAATCATCACCTGAATCTTGTGTTCAAATGTGGGGTCTATTGCAGCACCCCAGATAATTCTTGCAGTTGGATTTATCTTTGCCTGGATAATTTCTGCGACCTTCTCTGCTTCGCTCACTGTCATATCTTCGCCACCGACCACATTTATGAGGGCACCCGTTGCTCCTGAAATGTCAGCATCCAGCAGGGGTGAGTTTATTGCCTCAGTTACCGCTTCCACAGCTCTGTCCTCACCCTCACTTTCACCCATTCCAATTAATGCTACACCTCCACCTTTCATTATAGTCCTGAGGTCGTTGAAGTCGAGGTTTACGAGTCCTGGCTTCGTTATCATCTCCGTGATGCCCTTTATTGCCCGCATGAGCACAATGTCAGCAAACAGGAATGCCTTCTTTATTGGCAGCCTTGGCACGAGCTCCAATAGCTTGTCATTTGGTATGAGAATAACAGTGTCCGCATACTGCCTCAATTTTTCGAGTCCATACTCTGCGTTTTCCATCCTCACAAGTCCCTCTGACCTGAATGGAAGGGTGCAGACTGCAATTGCCAGTGCTCCCATTTCCTTTGCAATCTTTGCAACCACGGGTGCAGAACCTGTGCCAGTGCCACCGCCAAGTCCACATGTGATGAACACAAGGTCAGCACCATTCATCGCTGCTCTGATTTCTTCCTCTGCTTCCCTTGCCGCCTCCTCTCCCACCTGGGGTTGGGCACCTGCACCCAGTCCCCGAGTACACCTCTTTCCAAGCAAAATTTTCTTCGGAGAGTGAATTACATACAGATGCTGGGCATCGGTATTGAGAGCATAAAGTTCTGCACCAACAATTCCTGTCTCAACAATGCGGTTTATGGTGTTACAGCCACCGCCACCACAACCAAATACCTTAATGTTTGTCTTCAAACTTGCTAGTACTCGCTCTAGCTCTTCGTCGTCTGCGCTTGTGGTGCGGAAATCCGTGGGCATCGGCTTCTTGGCGCTCTCAGCACCACTTCGGGATAGAACTTCCTTTATTATTGAATCCATGGACAACACCCTTCAAACCCTCCAAATATTGAAAGGGTTTAATAATGTTTCGCTACTACCTTTTACAAACTAACCCTTAGAAAAAACCTAAATACACATGGGAGATGTAGTAGGTGTGAATAATGGAAATGAGATAATCTACGAGGAAAAAATATTCGCACATGGGATTACAGCTGTATTAACCGCCGCTACTGTTCTTATCATTCTTGTGTGGCTTTTCCAGGTCTTACTGGGAATTACTACGATTTTACCATTTATCAACTGGCTATTTCTCTTTCTCACTTTACTCCTGATAGGTCTAACTCTAAACTTCAGAAAGTTAGAGATAAGAATGACACCGAAGTTCATTTACGTGGGGTTCGGTATTTTTAGACATCAAATCCCTTGGAAATATGTTGAGAACTGTTCCATAGATGAACCCTCATTCCTCAAATATGGTGGTTTAGGACTCCGCATTCGACATGTGGGAGGCAAATGGAGAATAATTTACAACGCTATCTGGTCTCCTCTAGTTGTGCTCTCGTTGAATGATGGGAGAATCAAAGAATTTGGATTTTCTACTAATAAGCCTGAAGAAGTGCTGTTCTTGGTTAAACAACAGATTAGATCTATAAAGCCATAGAAAATTTTGTATGTATAGCTGGACTTTCCTATCTGAATAGACAAACTCTACCCAAACCCTTATATGCGTTATGTATATTTGTGCATATCGTGATTGATAGATATGGTCGAGAACTGAAAGGGCTTCGTTTTTCGCTCACCTCTAGATGCAATCTTTCCTGCTTTTACTGTCATGGTGAGGGTCTACCCGAGGCAGATGGAGAACTGAGTTTGAAAGAAATTAACAAATTGGCAGAGAATTTTGCTGTGTTGGGCATAGAGAATGTGAAACTTACCGGTGGTGAACCACTACTTCGTGATGATATTTCATCCATTGCTAGCGCTTTTGCAAGCAGAGGAATTGAGGTGAGTATCACAACGAACGGTACCCTTCTACTGGAGAGAATTGATGGACTGGCTGCTGCCGGAGTAAAGCGAATAAATGTGAATTTACCAAGCATAGAGCCGAAGATTTATGAAGCAATTACTGGAAGAGATTTCTGTGATAAAGTGCAGAAAGGGTGTAGGAGAGCTGCGGCAAATGGTGTGGATGTGAAATTGAATGTTGTTGTGCTCAAAGGATTGAACGATGGTATTGAGCATGTTATGAGAATGCTGGATTATGCAAAGATGGAGAGATTTAACCTACAGTTCATTGAATTAGAGGCACCGTCTAATGAAACTTCAAAGCAACTTTATGTCAAATATCATGTTTCTCTCAATGAAATTGAAACCTTTGCTGCTGGAATTGCAAAAACAAAGAGGAAAAAGGAGTCGTTGCACAACACCACAATCTATACACTTGAGGACGGAACAAATGTAGAAATTGTTTCCCCAATGGGCAACCCAGAGTTCTGTAACCACTGCACACGGTTGCGATTGACTGCGAGCGGAAAAATAAAGCCCTGCCTTTTCCTGCCAGCAACTGTGAGCATAAGAGAGGTTCTAAATGACTTTGAAAAGTTTAAGGAGGTAATTGAGAAGGCCTGGCTTCAGAGAAAGCCCTACTTCAGGTGATGGATTGGATAACTGGGCAAGAATTCTCCTTGCAACAACATTCAATCTTCTGTTTGAATATTCGCTTAGAGGGTTCAATGACTTAGCTTTTCGGCCTTTTCTCCCAATTTTCCTGTTTCTGGTTTATTTTCCCTACTTTACACTGCTTGAATGCTGTATTGAGAAATACCATCTGAGAGACTGGCAGGTTCTTATCGCAGGTTTCATCTTTGGCTCCTTTGCTGCCTTCTTTATTCCAGGTGCGATGTTTACTGGCAATCTTACCCTTGGGTTAAACTGGGCTTCATTCTTCTTCATCGCAGTTATCTGGTGGGGCAATTTGCAGGCAGTGCTCACATTCTATTTTGCAAGAATGGTTGTTTCAAAAAGGAGATACCAAATTTTTATTACCAAAGGGGGCATTTTAATTTTACTTTTGTTGCTTGCAGCTATGCTCTGCGTTTTCAGAATTGCAATCAAAAATGCTCCACCAATTTCGCCTCTTGCTGCACTGCTCATCCTCTGCCTTGCCTTTGCCGCAACTGTTTTGCTCTACAAAACCAGGGATTGGAATGAACCGAATGGGGCTGGCAGGAACATCGTGATAGATACTGTTGTGCTCATTACAATTTGCCTTTTCACAATTTCTGCGTTGTTTTTTAGAGATAAGGGTGAGCTTGAAATCCACATGGTAAATCTGACTGCAGTGAAGATTGTGGTGCCATGGAGTATCATTGCTTTCTGTATTACCTGGGGGTATAGAGTGATTGCAAAGAAAGAAATTCCCGTGTGAGAGTTCAAAGCCCTAGCTTTCTGAAGTACTCCTCCACAATTCCTGCCAGTTCCTCCCTTTTAATTCTTCCTGCGGGCGTATCTCTTTCAAAAATTCGCTCAGGAACTCGCATGCTTCTCCACTCAAATCCCATTTCTTTCTTGAATGCATGCTTCAACTTTAAAATCTCAGCACCCTTTTCTGCCAACATACTCTGGTCAATTTTGAGCCCAGCGACACTCAGGCACTCCTCTGTGAGCTGCTCATCATAAATCCCTCTCGCAAAGAGGCAGACCACCAAACTTGTGAGCACACATCTCCAGGCCTCTTCCTTTACTAGCATTTCTGCTCCCTCTTCAGCAGAGTTTTTGCCTTTCATCTTTTCATCAAAACTATAGCCAGCACTGTCAAGGTGGCTGTGTCTTGCACCAGTGAGCAATGTCGCATAGAAAAGTGGACCCGTGTTGTAGCCTGCCATCTCATTTTTTCCAAACGCGAGGGCAAATTCTTCGCCTCCATAAAGTGTTGAAGCATATTCAACGCCCATGGAAAGGTCTTTGTAGAACTGGTTTGGTTGTTTTGCAATGAAGTTTACTGCCTTGATGTAATTTGCATGGTCTCCCCAGGCAAGAGGCACAATACTTTCTTTCTCCGAAATTTTACCCGCACCAAACATCTCTGTAGCCCAGGCAAGAAGAACACCTGTGGTTATCGCATCCATCCCCACTTTCTCCACAGCATCAATCAATTTGAGCAGATGCTCTGCCTTACCTATACCAAGCATTGAGCCCAGTGAATAGATAAGCTCATGGTCATAGGAAATCATCGTGGTTTTGTAAAAGTAGGGTTCGTCCTCGTAGGGCTCTCTCAAAGCTGCCAGATGGATGCAGGCCGTGGGACAGTGCGCACAGGCAACTCGCCTCCCAAGAAAGTTCTGGGCAAGGAATTCACCTGAGATTTTTTCTGCTTCTTCAAAATCTGGCTGTGTTAAGTTCTTTGTAGGTAATGCCCTGATTTTGTTGAGCGGCACCACATTTGCTGCAGTACCTAAATCATGATACTTTTTCATCAACTTCGAATCCAAAGCGAGACGATAAATTCTATCATACACTTCCTTGTATCTTTTCTGATCTTCCACTTCAACTGTTGAATTCCCAGCAATAACTATTGCTTTCAATTTCTTACTTCCAAAGACCGCACCAAGCCCAAGACGACCAAAATGTCTGTAGGTTTCCGTGGCAACACAGGCAAATCGAACAAGTTTTTCTCCAGCAGCACCAATCCGCATGATTGTTCTTAACCCTGGCTTGCTCTCACGCTCCCTGAGAATTCTCCCTACAGTGTAGCTACTTCCAACACCCCAGAGTGCAGAGGCATCCTTAAACTCAACACCATTCTCATGAATTGAAAGATAAATTGGCACTTCGCTTGCCCCTTTTATCACAACCGCACCATAGCCAGCCATTCGCAATGCAACCGCACTTCTGCCACCTGCATGGCTCTCTCCCAGATTACCTGTGAGCGGGGATTTGAACATTGCAACAGTTTTTGAGGCAAACGGGAAAAGGCCAGTTAAAGGCCCGACAGCAAACACGATTGGATTCTCTGCACTTAAAGGCTCTGTCTCCTTCCTGCATTCCTCAGTTAGAAGCTTTATTCCTACCCCACTTCCTCCTATGTAACGCTCAAACAAATCTCTTCTGGCTTTTACACTGTAACTCTTGTCTGAGAGATTGATGTAGAGCACCTTTTCTAGCATCATACTCGCTCCTCCATCGCCAGCACTCCGTGAGGACAGTAGTTAACGCAGTAACCACAGTAAATGCAGATTTCTGGCTTGTTGTTTTCATTGTCCCAGAATATTGCTCCGAAAGTGCATGCCTGAGCACAGAACCCACACCCAATGCACTTCTTTCTGTCAAGTGCGACACCTCCTCCCGCTCTCCGTCTCAATGCTTCCGTGGGACAGACCTTCGCACATGCTGGTTCTGGACATGCACGGCAGACAATCACGCTGAAACCATGCTCCATTCCACCCACAGACCGCACAAGAATCGCACTCTTTCCTGTCCCACCGATACCATACTTTCTAGTACAGGCAAACATACACATCTGGCAGCCGACGCACCTTTGTGCGTCGACGATAGACAAGCGCTTGGGCATATTACCTCACTTCCGTCCCCTCTTCTATCTCCCTGTCCGCAATGGCACCATCTAGCTTGATTTCTCTACCATCCTTTAGCTTTGCGTTGAGACAGAGAGTGCCACCTTCCTTCTTCACCCAGAGCTTTGTCTCCTTGAACTCCTCTATGCTTATCTCCTCTTTTGTGCCCTCCAGCAACACGGTGCCTTTTGCATTGTCTGGAGCTACAATGAGCGAGAGTTTACCATTCTTCTCTGCTGCCAGAAGCATTCCATTTGACTCTATGCCTCTGATTTTCGCCTTCTTCAGATTTGCCACCACAACGATTTTCTTTCCAACAAGCTCACTTGCCGTATAATACTGTCTTATTCCAGAAACGATTTTTCTTTGCTCTGTGCCAATGTCTATCTCAATCTCGTAAAGTTTTTCCGCATGGGGCACCTCTCTCACAGCCAGCACATCTGCAACCACAAGATGCGGAAGTTTTACTTCTTTGCGTTCTTCTCCAGCTTTAATTTCAATTTTCTGGAATAATGGTTTAATTTCCCTCAACTCCTGCCCAGCAGGCAACGGTGCATCCAGTTCCTCCCATGAAGAAATTGGTTTTTGATAGCCTAGCATTCGCCAGAGTTTCTCACTTGAGTGTGGAATGTAGGGCAAGAACATGATTGCCAGATTTCTGAGAAGTTTCAGGAAGATATGGAGCACTGCCTCTGCTCTTTGCCTATCTGTTTTCACCAATTCCCAGACCTTCACATTCTGGAAGCAGGCATTTGCAGCATGCACAAGCGCCATGATTTTCTCAATTCCTGCTTTAAACTCACATCTGGCAATGTGCTCCTCCACCTCCTTCTTAGTTCTCTCCATCAATGCCAGCAACTCCTTCTCATCCTTTCCAAGCAATTCTTCCTTTAGCTGAGGAATCTTTCCATCCATCTTCAGAACTGTGACCAGCACCCTGTTTGCCAGATTTCCATAAGCTGCGAGCAGAAGTTTATTCGCATGGCTCTCAAACTCGTCCCAGTCAAAAGAGGTATCATGCTTTTCTGGCAGATGCATTGCAAGGTAAAAACGAAGTGGGTCTGGTGGGTATTTAGCCAGAAAGTCAGGAAGGAAAATAGAACTTTCCTTTGTCTTGCTCTTTGAAATTTTCTCACCACCAAACTGGAGCCATTCATTTGCAGGGATGTCGTAAGGCAGGTTTAGTTTTTCATCGTAAGCCATCAGAATTGCAGGCCAGATTATGCTGTGGAAAGGCACATTGTCCTTGCCAATGAAATAATAATGTCTTGCTTCATTGTCATACCAGAACTCTTTCCATTTATCTGGCATTCCCTGCCTCGCAGCCCATTCAATTGAGGAGGAAAGGTAACCAATCACTGCTTCAAACCACACATAAATCTTCTTGCCCTCCATGTTCGGCAATGGAACATCAATTCCCCACTCCAGGTCTCTCGTCACTGGCCTGTCCTTCAAACCTGCTTCAAGCAAGTTTTTTGTGAAAAGGTAGGCATTCTCCCTCCAGTATGTTTTGTCATTTATGAACTTTTTAAGATTCTCCTCCAACGCGGAAAGTTTCAGAAAGAAATGCTCGCTCTCTTTGACTATTGGCTTTCCACCGCAAATCCTGCATTTCGGTTCAAGTAACTCCGTTGCCTCGTAGGTTTTTCCGCAATTGCTGCACTGGTCTCCTTTTGCATCCTCTGCCTTGCAATAGGGACAGATGCCCACCACATATCTATCTGGCAAAAATCTTTTGCAATTTTCACAGTAAAGCATTGGCATCAGTTTGGAGTAAATGTATCCCTTTTCCAGCAATTTAAGGAAAATCTCCTGCACAACCTTTTTGTGGTTTGGATGGCTTGTTTCAAAGAAAATGTCGTAGGAGATGCCTAGTTCCTTCAACGCCCTTGAATTTATCTCATGGTATTTCTTTGCAATCTGTTCAGGCGTGCTTTTCTGCTCCATGGCTGTAAAGATAATTGGAGTTCCATGCTGGTCACTGCCAGAAACCATCAGCACTTCATTTCCCTTTAACCGCATGAATCTCGCAAAGATGTCTGCAGGCAAGCAAGCACCTGCAATTGTGCCAAAGTGCACAGGTGCATTCGTGTAAGGCCAGGCAACAGCTACGAGAATTTTCGCCATATTCTGGCATTTATAATGCGGTATAAAATATTTTCTGTAGAGCATCATCTGAGGATAAGCAAATGTCCATTTTCCTTCAGCCACTTTCTTTTTGTCTTGTAGTCAGGAATAAATTTTTCCACCACCGCCCAAAATTTTTTGGAATGATTTGGTTCTTTCAGATGAGCAAGTTCATGCACAATTACATAATCAATTATTTCTGGAGGTGCCAGCACGAGTCGCCAAGAGAGATTTATGTAGCCCTTAGAGGTGCATGAGCCAAACCTTGTTTTCCCGCTCGTGATTTTGATTTTCTTTGGCTTGAAACCAAACTGCTCCGCGAGTTCCCTTGCTCTCAGAACTAGAATTGCCTTCGCCATGTTTTTGTACCACCACTCAAAAACCTCTTTTGAATGTGCCAAATAATCCTCACTCAAAATGAAAGCATCTTGAAAAACCAGTGGCTCACTTCCTCTACCTATTTTCAATGGATACTCTTTCCCGAGAAACAGAAATCGCTCGCCCTCTTCAAACTTTTTCGTCTGTTGTCTCCGCTTCTCCAGCATTCTTGTTCTCGTTTTCTCAATCCATTTTCTGTGCCTCTGGACAACGACTAGAATTTCTTGCTTGCTGGTGTGCACAGGCGCATGCACGATGAGTTTGCCATCTGGTTCAATCTTCAGCATAATGTGTTTTCGTTTTGAGTAAACCACCGCATCAATTTTTATGCTCATGTCTTGCCTCATGTCCCGAAGATTCTTGGACCAATAATCTGGAAGAGAATCATGAAGAGCACAAGTAATCCAATGCCAAGCATAGCATACTTTACAATCTTCTCTGTCTTTTCCTTTGTGGCTTTTGTGCGTCCCAGCAGGATGTAGAGTCCGTCTCTCACAAGGTAGCCAGCATCGAGGGGAAGGCTGGGCAGTGTGTTGGTAAGCCCGACCATCAGATTAATCCAGAAAAGCCAGTAAAAGGTGTTGAGAAGCAGGAAAAAAACATCTGCTGGAAGCGGGGAGTTGAGCACATAGAAACTCCCAATGCCAGCATCAAGAGGCGAGAGTCCCAAAAATGGCAAACTGAGGAATGTGAGAAAGCTGGCAATTCCACCATTGAACGGGTTTGCAAGCTGTTGCTTGAAAGAACCAAGGTCTAGGGGGAGCATCGTAATACCCAGGTATGGTTTTCCCTTGTTTTCCTCCGCAGGAATAAAATCATAGCGATTACCAATTGTAATGTTCTCAGTGACAATAGTATTCCTGTCTCTGGAGTAGAATGAGAATTCAACAGTATCCCCTGGCTTTGTCTTGTTCAATGCCTCCTTAAATTCCGCGTAATTTCGCACAGTTGTGTTATTCAAACTGACGAGAATGTCATAGGGCTTAAGCGAGGTATGGCTCGCTGGGCTGTCCTTTTCGACACCAAGAATGCCAATCCCTTCAGCTCTCGGTTCCATTGCAGGTGCAAAAGCAAGGCAGAACACGAGCAGGGCAAGAAAAGCAATGATGAGATTTGTTGCTGGGCCTGCAGCAAGAACTCGGCTGCGTTTCATCCTCTTTATTTTCAACAATTCTTCCTCATCTGGCTCAACGAATGCACCGATTGGAAAAACGAAAAGCAGAATTCCTACTGACTTCACCTCAAGCCCTGCCACTCTTGCGAGCACTCCATGTGCAAGTTCATGGAAGACGATTGCAACCACAAGTCCAATTATGCCATAAAAAACAGGAATTACAGGGTTTATGCCCGGTATTCCAAGCAAGAGCTCAGGAGAAGGGGCTTTCTCCTTTGGTATCAAACTCACCTTTGAAACGGACCAAACAAGCAGTGCAGTGATGAAAAACATTGAGATTATTGCAATGACCACACTGATGTTCCCGTACCATTCCCAGAATTTTTTTCTTTTGGCAAGGCGGTCAAGAAATCTCTTTCCTCTCTTTGTCTTCCACATCAGGATAGGGCCCGCCCACGGCGTGAAGTTGTATTTCTCAAGATACTTCAGTTTCCAGAGCATAAGCACGATGAGAGAATAGATACCGATTACCACAATAGCCAGCAGAATTGAGTTCAGGTCTGCCATCGGAACAGCTAAAAATCAGGCAGATATAAGGGTTTGTCTGCATACTTCAGCAATGATGAATCCCAACCCTAAAATACCTACACTCTTTCCCTTTTTTCATGAGTAAAATTACGATAGCCCATGGCGCTGGCGGCAGTGTGATGCAACGCTTGATTAAAGAGAAGATTCTGAAACACTTTGGTAGGGGTGAATCAGAGGTGCCATTGGCAGCTCTTGATGATGCCGCTGTGGTTGAGGGTATTGTGTTCACCACAGATTCGCACACAGTAAAACCAATTTTTTTCCCTGGTGGCGATATCGGACGGCTTTCTGTAGCTGGCACAGTGAATGACCTCGCTTGCGTGGGTGCGAGACCCCTGGCACTTTCGGCCGCTTTCGTGATTGAGGAGGGTTTTGAGGAGGAAAAACTTGAGAAAATTGTAGAAAGCATGGCAGCGACTGCAGAAGAAGCAGATGTGGAGATTGTTACTGGGGACACTAAAGTTGTGGAGCATGGTGGCTTAAGCGAGATTGTTATCAACACATCGGGCATAGGCAGGAGACACGAACTTCTTGATCAGAATCTTGAAGTAGCAAGAAAATACAGAACTGTTAAACATGCGTGGCTTCTGGACTCAAATGTGGCTGATGGAGATGTAATTATTGTTTCTGGCTATGTGGGAGACCACGGTGCTGCAGTGCTTTCAGCAAGGGAAGGAATCGGGTTTGAGGGCAATTTTGTGAGCGATGTCATGCCTCTTAACAAAATGCTAGGGCGAGCACTTGAAGTGGGTGGCATCTGTGCGGTGAAGGATGCGACACGAGGAGGGCTTGCAAACTTGCTCAACGAATGGAGCGAGAAGTCAAGTGTAGGAATTGTTGTTGAGGAGGAAAAAATCCCAGTTAGAGACGAAGTAAGGGCTGCCTGTTCAATGCTTGGGATTGACCCATACGAAATCGGAAATGAAGGCAAGGTAGTGCTTGCAGTAGTGCCAGCAATGGCAGAGCAGGTGCTTGAGACACTGCGCGAAACCAGGGAAGGAAAAGAGGCAGCAATTATAGGCATGGCCAGAAAGGACATTGATGGCGTGGCACTTAAAACCAGGGTCGGAGGGATGCGAATTCTCCAGCCACCAATTGGGGACCCTGTTCCGAGAATCTGCTAAACTCATTGTTTAGAGGTTGGCATCAAAAAAGTTTATTAGTGGGTAAATCCATAGGGGGAGCAATGAAGAGATGCCCTGTTTGTGGTTACGAGGCAGGGGATGCTGATAAATTCTGCAAGCAGTGTAGCTATGTGTTTCCGAAGACAGTGCATGAAAAACTGGATGAAATTTTTGAGGAAATTGAAGAACCAAAAAAGGAGGAGGAGATAGAGGAAGAACTTGATGAAATTTTGGCATCTTTAGAGGAAGAAGAGACAAAACCTTCATCAGATGTGCCAGAAAGCAGGGAGACCATGAGTTTAGGAAGAACGCCCATGGCAACAAGGGAAACAGGAGCAACAAGGGCGGGAAGAATTAACGGGATGACCAACGGTCTAACAAATGGCACATTTAAGCCCACGAAAGCAAGAAGGGAAATAAAAAAGAGGGAGTACAGAAAAATTGTGGTGCCTTTAATTGTATGCATTCTTGTAATAACATCACTCATGGCTTTGATTTCGATAAAAAAAGAGAGAATCCAGTTGGATGGCGAGTTTTCGGACTGGGAAGGTGCAAAGAAAAGCCAGTTTTCTGTAGGCATTGTGCCCACTCAGATAGACATCGTGAACACAGCGATTGAGAGCGATGAGAAATGGTATTATTTCCTGGTAGAGGTAAGAGGCGAGATTTTTGAAGGCGATGCAAAGCAGGCAAATGCTGGCTACATGGATATCCTTCACATTTTTGTGGATGCTGATTGCAACCCTGAGACAGGATACTTTGTGCGAGGCATCGGTGCTGATTATGTGCTTAATCTGGGTGGTTGCAGAGGTGAGGTTTTTACCCATGAAGTTTATAAGTTTGATGAGAGCAGGAGCAAATTTGATTGGGAGGGCAAGATTGGATATGGAAGCATTGACTGTGCGAAATCAAGCAATGCAGTGGAACTCCGTGTCCAGAAAAAGATTTTTAACAGCGAGAGCATTGAAGTGGTTTACCACATGTTTTCCTATAACGGTGCTGAGGACTTTTCAGATTATATTGTGTCAAACAAAAAGCCAGCACTCGTTTGTAATGTGAAGTATGTGGGCAATGAAGTGATTGATAATGCTGCAGAGTACATAAGGGTAGAGTTGACTGCACCGCAGGAAGATGTGACACTGAAAGGAATAGTGCTGAAGGAAGTTGGAAGCAGCCAGCCAGTAGATGTAGAGTACAGCATCAACGGCGGTGCAAGGACTAAGGAAACTTTCAGCGGTGCAAAAGAAATTGGTTTCAACACATTGATCACGAAAACAAAAACAGAAATTGTATTTTATCTGAATGCTAGTGCCCATCTGCCGGAGAGTGCAGTGGGAATAGAAATTGATAGCAGAGAAAGTGTGAAGGCAGAAGGAGTGGTGAGTGTATCCGAGAGCCAGGATGCAGGTAAAGCGAAAGTTTCGTATGTGGAAAGTGCCCCTGCTAGAATAAAAATAGACGGAGCTTTTGGTGACTGGAGGGACAAGCAACTTGAGGAGGATGAGGACGATGCTCCTGCTCAGTACAACATCAAGAAATTCGGAGCGTTCAGAAACGACAGAAATGTGAGTTTTTATGCGAGTGTTGAAAATGCCCTCTTCCTCGGCGCAGAAGTGCCTTTCACCGGGCCTGTGAAAGTTGAGCACAACATCACACCAACTCAACCAGTCACACCACCGCCTCTCATCGGGTACGACTATCTCAGAATCTACATTTCACAAGAAAATATCACATTCGGGTACAACATTTATGGACTTCTCGCAAACTATAAGATTGAGGTAATTGGGCTTCATGGTAAAATTGTAAACGCCACAATGTATGAGTTTACTGGGGCATCCATCTACGATGAGCGATGGAACAAAATTGATTCACCTCTTTGTGCAAAGGACAGTCTGCAGATTGAGGTAATGTGCCCGCTTGAAGGGAATCTAACAATCGTTTTTGAAACCTCAAACTGGAACCATAGCATTGACTGGAGCAAGTCGCAAACAAGTGTTTCTTGGAAGTCGGGAGAGATTCTTCCTATGGCCTACACCCAGCTCGTAAAGGTTACTGATGGTGTTGGTAGCTCAGCAGAGTGGTTTGGATATTCAATTGCCTCTTTGGGTGATGTAAACGGCGATGGAATTGTGGATTTTGCTGTGAGCGCGCCATATGCGGACTATTCGAGCAGAACAGATTGCGGGGCTGTCTATGTTTTCTATGGCTACAAAGGAATGGAATTTGCGAATATAAATCCAGCAAATGCTAACATCACAATTTATGGTAACAACACAAACGATAATATTGGGTGGAACATTACATCTGGTGATTTGGATGGTGATGGAAAGAATGACTTAATCATTGGTGCTCCAAATGCCTCAAATGGCACGCTGAGACCAGGGAGAGTTTATGTGGTCTATGGCTCAGCCCTGAGTTCACCGAAAACAATTGATTTAGCCACCTATCCCTACGGAACAAAGTGCATAAATGGGACTGGCGAAGGGGACAGATTTGGCTGGTCTGTGAGCGTGGGGAACACAAACGGTGCAAGCACCACAGACCTGGTTGTTGGTGCCCCTGGTGTTGGACAGGATGTTTATTCCAATGACTTTGAAGGCAGTACAGACGAGGACTGGACCCACTATAACACGGGTGGAAGTGCAATAGATGAATGGCAGCGGGGCACGCCCACAAGCCCACCTGCATCCACGCACAGCGGCACAAAATGCTGGGGCACAAACCTTGCTGGCAATTACGCCAACCAATACAGCGCCGCCCTTGTGAGTCCTGAAATTAAGCTCCCATCTGGTGCCCTCTATCTGTCTTTCTGGCACTGGCGTGACTTTCAGGGCACAGCAAATGATGGGGGGTTAATAGAAATTGCCACATCCGACGATAATTTTGCTACATGGACGCAAATTAACATGCACATGCCCTATTCTCCTTGGCCTCACTACAATGGCACAATTACTGCAGCTTCTAATCCCTTGTATAACAAGGAGGCATGGTATGTTGATATGCAAGCATGGTATGAATGTACTGTGCTCCTTGCGGATTATGCAGGCAAAACAATCAAGGTTCGTTTCCACTTCGGTTCAGACAGTGCAACTGTTGCCAGGGGCTGGTACATTGATGATGTCCGTGTCTGGGGTCCTGCTGGAAGGACCTATGTGTTCTATGATGGAACAGTTCCAAGCTATGCCAAGAATGCAAATTCAATTCTTGCTGGTGCGTATCCGAATGAGCAGTTTGGCTACAGTGTTTCTGCTGGTGGGGACCTGAACAACGATGGAAAAGACGATCTGGCTGTCGGAAGCCCGAATTTTAAGAACAACAACATAGAGGGGGCAAGAGGCAGGGTGTCTGCATTTAACGGTGGCGCTTTATCTGCAACCCAGATTTTCCAGGAGGGATTTGAAAACCCTGAGATAAGTAATCAAATTCCTGGCTGGTATGAAAATCCAAATAATGCAAACATAGCCAGTCTTGTTACTTCCCCAGTTCACAGCGGGAACAGGGCTGCAAGACTTCAAGGAAATCTTAATAGAATAGCCTACATAGGAAAAGAGTTTGACATGCGAAATGCCACAAATGTGCAACTTTCATGGTGGTGGATGTCGGCAGGATTAGATGCTGGTGAGGACGGCGAGGTCTATCTCTTTGCGGAAGACCGCTGGTTCTGTCTGATTATGGCTGTTCCCAGCACAACACAGTACGAGCAGGTAACCATTGATTTAAGCAAGTACTTTTACATGACTGCAAGCATAGTAATTGAGTTTGATATCTGGGCGAATGCAAACAATGAGTATGTGTATATTGATGATGTTGTGCTCACGGCAACACGGTCAAAGAAGATTGTCCCAACAACAACGAATAGCGGTTTTGGCACAAGCGTGGCAATTACACCAAGTTTAAATGGAGATGGCTATGGAGACCTGATAGTGGGTGCACCCAACAACAACTCAGGTACTGGCTCTGCTAGCATATACTACTATTATCCAAATGCTGGAGGCGTTTCAGAGCCATGTGCAATAACAGACATGTGGATTGGGTATTTGCTTGATTCTTCGGAATTTCTCGCTCAGGCATTTGTTGCACCAAAGACGGGTTATATCTCTGCTGTAGAAGTATCTTGTATTGATTATGGCACCGATTCCACAGCAGCATATTTTTCTATAAATGCAACTAGTTCTGGCTTGCCCGGAACTGCATTATCTTCTTCAGAACCAATGGATTTTACTTCATGGGGCGAATGGAAATTAATAAGCTTTACTACTCCTGCGTATGTAACTCAAGGTGCTACATACTGGATTGTGGGTATAAACTATGATTCAGCAAACAACGGGTATCTTTGGCTTGCAGACAATAGCAATCCTTACCCTGATGCGGGCTCATCCTGGACAGTAAATGGTGTGTGGCAAACTCCCACAGCTGAGGACCAAACCTTCATCGTCCACTATGCTCCGAATGCTACAATCTCTGGTGCAAGTGCTGGTGACAATTTTGGCTTTTCCATCGCTTACCTGGGTGACTTTAACAGCAATGGCTCAAAGGACTTTGCAGTGGGTGCAATAAACACGGGAGGCACTGGTGCAATCTATGTATTTGATGGGAACAACATCCAGAGCGTGATGAGTGCAACAAATGCAGAGTACTATTACTTCGGCACAACATCTGGCTCAAAGCTGGGCTGGGCAATCGCAAGCCTCGGAGATGTTAACTCTGACACATACAAGGACTTGTGTACTGGGGCACCTGCAAACAGTTCAAACAATGGGTATTCTGTGGTTGTTTCAACCCAGGTTTCTGAAAGCCAGTCCGCACTTTTCTTTATTGCGGCAGTTCCTGCAGCACCTGGAATCATTCTGTTTCAGAGAAGGCGGAGAAGAAAGGACAATTGCCAGACATAGCACATTTAGAAAAATTTATTAGGCAGGAGACCGTTTTACTGAGCGAGAAATATGTCTAAAATCTGTCCTCTCTGCAACTATGAAAATGATGATACAGCCAGCCATTGCCTTCAGTGCAATTATATGTTTCCAAAAACTGTCCATGAAAAGCTGGATGAAATTTTTGAAAGAATTGAAACTGAAGAGCCAGAATATTCCTCGCCTGAAAATATAGAAGGCAGAACCACTGCTGGCGTTGCTCAACGTGAAAGAGCAGCCTCTAATGGTCTGAGGGAGACAAGCCAAGGCAAAATCAATGGCGTGAAGGGACGCGGTTATCCTGTCCACAGGGCTCAAATCCGCAAAAAGAAGCAACAAAAAAGAGTTTATCTTTACCTTGTCCCTGTTATCACCATAATTTTGATTTGTGTCGCATTGGGAGGGCTTCTCTTAATAAAGAAAGAGAGAATCCAGTTGGATGGTGAGTTTTCGGACTGGGAAGGTGCAAAGAAAAGCCAGTTTTCTGCAGGCATTGTGCCTACTCAGATAGACATCGTGAATGCAGCGATTGAGAGCGATGAGAAATGGTATTATTTTCTGGTAGAGGTGAGAGGCGAGATTTTTGAGGGCGATGCAAAGCAGGCAAATGCTGGCTACATGGATATTCTCCACATTTTTGTGGATGCTGATTGCAACCCTGAAACAGGCTACTTTGTGCGAGGCATCGGTGCAGACTATGTGCTTAATTTGGGTGGTTGCAGGGGAGAAGCCCAGATACACGAAGTTTACAAATTTGATGAAAGCAGAGGGAATTTTGATTGGCAGGCGAAAATTGGTTATGGAAGCATAGACTGTGCGAAATCACTCCATGCAGTGGAACTTCGTGTCCAGAAAAAGATATTCAATAGCGAGAACATTGAAGTTATTTATCATATGTTTTCCTACAATGGTGCTGAGGACTTTTCAGATTATATTGTGTCAAACAAAAAGCCAGCACTCGTTTGTAATGTGAAGTATGTGGGCAATGAAGTGATTGATAATGCTGCAGAGTACATAAGGGTAGAGTTGACTGCACCGCAGGAAGATGTGACACTGAAAGGAATAGTGCTGAAGGAAGTTGGCAGTAGTCAGCCAGTAGATGTAGAATATTCCATCAACGGCGGTGCAAGAGCGAGAGAAACTTTCAGTGGTGCAAAGGAGATTGGTTTTAACACAGTAATTACCAAAACAAAAACAGAAATTGTATTTTATCTGAATGCCAGTGCCCATCTGCCGGAGAGTGCAGTGGGAATAGAAATTGATGGTAGAGAGAGTGTGAAAGCAGAAGGAGTGGTGAGTGTATCCGAGAGCCAGGATGCAGGTAAAGCAAAAGTTTCGTATGTGAAAAGTGCCCCTGCCAAAATAATAATAGATGGAGCTTTTGCTGACTGGCGAGACAAGCAACTTGAGGAGGATGAGGACGATGCTCCTGCTCAGTACAACATTAAAAAATTCGGTGCAGTGAGGGAAGATTCAACCATTAATCTCTACCTTTCAGTTGAACAAAATTTGCTTGGTGGAATTGATGTGCCATACACTGGCCCAGTCAAGATTTCAGGGTCTGGTGGGGGTGGCGTGATTCCTTCGCCACCACTGAATGCTACCGACTTTGTCAGCATCTACATCCAGAAGGGTTCGCCTCCTGTCGGCTACAAGATAGGACACATTCTTGCAAATTATTTTGTTGAGATAAATGGCAAAAATGGAAAAATTCTTTCAAAGAAATATTTTGTTTTTAATGCCTCTGGAGATTGGGAATTTGCCGGATATGTGGCAGCAGAAATTGATAACTACCAGATTGAAGTGAAGCTGATGATAGACGAAAATGCCTCAATGGTATTTGTCACATCCGACTGGAAGGAGAACAAGGACTATACAAATGAGAGTAATCCCATAGGAAGGGCAAGTGCAACGCTAACAGTTGACCCGTTACCACATGCCCAAACAAAAGTGGTTGTTTCTCCTGTTGTGGAGACGAAATCAGGAGGAATTGATATCCTTGATGCACCATTTACCTCAGACACAAATATCCTTGGCACCTCACCGAAACTAAATGGAAGCAATCCATCTGCCTGTGTAGCTGCAAACGGAACAATTTATGTTGCATACCAGCAAAATAATTCCGAAACATCGCACGGAGTTTTTGTGAGAGCAGGTATAGAGGGACTTACAAGCGCATGGGCCACCTCTTGGAGCAAAAACAGCACAACAACAAATGTGACAAATCCTTCCATATGCGTAGACCCAATTACCCAGAATATTTATGTTGCTTACGAAAATGCTACATTCTCATTTGGGAAATACACTAATGCGAGTAATGTCTGGGCCGAATATTATATTCCTGGCTGGGATTCATCAAAATGGAAGAACCCCTCAATTGTTGCCTATAATGATATAGTGTATATTTTCTATGAAAATGAGAGCACCACAAATCCTGGGAAGTATGACATTGGGTTTGTGAATTCAACAGATGGAGGAAATACATGGAATGGTTACTTCTATTTTAACGAGACAACAACAGATGAGAGAAACCCAAGTGCCGGGATTAATGCAAATTATGTATTCATAGCATTCCAAAATGAAACGGGTGGAAATTACAACATAACTTGGTATTATTCTGCAGATGGCGAGAACTGGAATGGCTGGTACACTCCATGGGCTGAAAACGAAATGTATCCATCAATTTCCATCAGCGGAAATTACGGATATGTGGCATTCCAGGATGATACCTATGGGGACCGCGACATCTACTGTTTCTGGTCTACCGATGAATTTGCTACAAGCCCAGGGCTCTCAGCTGTTGCCCTTTCAACCAATGATGAACTCTTCCCGTCAGTGGCTGCAAACGGTGCATTCGCAAACATTGCATTTATCAACATCACGGGAACAAAAGCAAATATTTCATATTCAAACACAACAAACAATGGCCAGACATGGCTTTCTCCGCTCCG
This sequence comes from Thermoplasmata archaeon, assembly GCA_038874435.1. Classification (NCBI taxonomy): domain Archaea; kingdom Methanobacteriati; phylum Thermoplasmatota; class Thermoplasmata; species Thermoplasmata archaeon. The sequence goes on along the minus strand of JAVZCK010000008.1, from coordinate 61,053 downwards.
TGTGAATGACAATGATGGAGAGGTTAGAGTTTATCCTGGCTGTCTGGTGGTCACAAACAAGAGTTCTGCCCTCTCACTATGGGCTGAAAATAGCAGCACCGCAAATTCCCTCACTGCAATATATCATGCAGAGATAGCGGAAAGTGGTGATCTCTCATTCCTTGCCCTGTTCGTATTTTTGATTGCACCAGTTGTTTTCTGGAGGAAGCGAAAGAGAGATTAACTACACAGTGTAGTAAATTATAAATACCCCCTGCCTGTAGGCGGTTTTGTGATAACCATGAATGGAAAAATCAAATTCGGTCTGGCTTTGGTGCTCGGACTTCTATTCGCAGGTGCACTTGCAGTGCTATGCCTTCCAAAGACAGTGGCTACAGGAAATGGAGAGGGAGCAATCTCAATTGCAGTTGAGAAGAACTACTATGAGAGAGGGCAGGGTGTAGGTTTCGTACTCACAAACACAGGGAGTATAGAAATGATGGACACTCCTTCTGTAACCATCCACAAGAAGGATGGTGCCTTTGTTGCTGCTGTGCCCACTCTCACAGTGCTCTACACACTTCAACCCTCACAATCCATAAGCTTCTACTGGGACCAGAAAGATGGAAATGGCAATCTGGTTGCAGAGGATGAATATGTGGTCAAGGCAAGGTTTGCTGGTGAATTTGCACTGGCAACCTTCAAAATAGGGGTTGGAAGCACAAAATCAATCTACACAATAACAGTGATGAACCAGACAGCAAACAGGGCGGAAATCTATGTCTGGAATTCTGGAACAACTACAATAACTGGCTACTTCCACTTCTATGTGTACAACTCAAACGGGGATGTGGTCTATGCCTACACAACTTCAAAGAAGTACTCGCTCTCACCTGGAAGCTATGGTGTGCATCACTGGACATTGAATTCAAACACTGGCTTCTCGGTTGACAGCGGCGAATATTACATCGTATGTGCTATCACAAACCCCTCATACAAGAGCCAGCATGCAATTGCCCATGAGCTTTTCCAGCTCTAAACTCTTTTATTCTTTTATTTCTGGCAACCTTTTTAGCGCTTCAAGCTTTTCCTTTTTCCCAATTTTCGCCCCTTCTATCGTCTCTATCAAAAACCTTGTTGATTCGTCCATTGCTTTTCTGTCAACAGGGTAGGGCACACCGTCCTTGCCGCCCACTGCAAACGAAAACCTCACAGGGTCTTTCCAGCTCGGTTCCTTTCCAAAAATAATTTCACTGATCAGGGCAAGGGCACGGAGTGTGCTGACACCCACACCTTTAAACTCAACAAGTTCCTCAAAATTTCTGGGCTGGAATTCATAAACTCTTTTCAAAACCTCCCAGTTCACATTGAGCGGCATTTGCAATTTCTCAAGTTTAACTGGATGCCCATCAACAAAATCCTCAAGTGTGCTTTGATGGGTGAGAGAGGCAAGGTACCTCGGTAATCTCTCAAAATCATCACAGACAAGGTCAACACTGGTCTTCTGGACTTCCACACTTTGCTTAGCTGTTAAATCAAGGACATTCTCTATCCTCTCTCCAACTATCCCAGCATGTGGCTCAACCACGAATTTTTCTGGCTGAAACCAGTGGTATCTCCTTGCGTAATTCCTTTCCTTGTGCATCCCCTGCTGAATCACGCACCAGTCCCCGCTTTCTGCAACCACCATAACATGATGGTAGAGTTCATGTCCATCCTGGACACAATTGTTGTCCACCTTTGCACACATTCTGCTTGCTCTTCTCAATTCGTCAATCTTTCTCCCAGTAAAACTGAATTCATCACCGATTTTTACAATCTCCTGCTGGGTTGCCCTTGAAGTCGCACCTTTGCCACCAGCTACCCTTACGCCAAGATTTTTCAACGCCAAGGCTTCCTTGAGTGCACCACAGGTAACTGTGGTTGTCCCACTTGAATGCCAGTCAAAGCCAACTGCACAGGCAAACGCCTGGAACCAGTGAGGCGAGGACAGGCGTCTCAGCAATTCTGCGGTGCCATATTCCTCAACAATCACCTCAGCTATTGCACCCTCAAGTTTAACCATTCTCTCAAACAACCATCTGGGTGCACTACCACCATGCAGCGGAAGGTCTGCAAAACCCGTTCTCATTATTGTCTAATCCCCTACTACAAAATATTTCCACATCTTCTGCACTGTAGTCGACCATCCTCCAGGAGAATTATCTCCTTACATCCACATACCCCACACAGCGGCTCTGCAGGATACTGGTTAAGATACTCTTGCAGGTCCTTGGCAGTGGTTTGTTTTGCTCTCCAGCGTTCCACGGCAGTAAAGTATTGGTTAAGTTTATGGTCTGTGATATTCCATGCCTCTTTTGCACATTCCAATGCTTCGTTGTACTCGGATGCATCTAGAAGCATTTTTGCCTTGTCAATTAACGATTCAATGTGGCTCACATCAATTCCAATCTCAACACATTTCTCAAGCTTTGACTCCACCCATGAGTTCATGTCTACGATCTGTTCCATAATCGCCTTGATTTCCTCGTCCGAATAGGTGACATTTGTGAGTTTGGAAGTGGGAACTTGCTTTCCCTTAAACAGAGGAATTCTAATTTTCAATCCTTCCTTTGTAAATTCAAGTGGGCGAATCATCGTATCATGGCTTGTGCCTCTCAACCTCTCTATGGAAATGCCACGAACAATTGTACCTTTTATTACCTCCTTGTGGAGACGAATTTCCCCTCTCGCAACTAGAAACTCTGGGTCAATCTTTGTAGGCGATGGGTACTCTGAAGTTATGAGTGTTGTGACCTCGGATTCAGCAAGAAATCGCAGTAACGACTGAATCTCTCGTCTTTCGCTATCTATATTCTCACTTTTGACCGCAAACAAACGTAGAGATGTGAAGGAATCAAGCACAATACGGTCGTATTTTCTGTCTTGGAATTCCTTTTTGAGTTTCATGTAAATGGACTGAATTGTGATGTCATATGGATTTATTGCAGAGCTCTGTCGGATATCCTCAACCTCACCCAGCGTTTTGATATCCTTCATGCTTTTTATTTCTAAAATGTCTGTTGCCTTTCTGTAACTTCTGATATCAGGAGTGGCATCCAACACAGCAATCCCGCTTAAATCCCAACCAAAAACCGAAATGTTGTCCTTTATTTCGTTGGGTGGTTCATCCAAAGTTACAATCATGCATCGCTCTCCGTTTTTTAGCCCTTCTCTGAGAAAATGCAAACAGAGTGTGGTTTTGCCACTGCCCGGTGGACCAGAAACAATGTACGGTCTACCTGGCAAAAGCCCTCCATTCAACATATGGTCAAGTTCCTGAAGCCCTGTGCTAACTCTATCGCCACCCATCTCAGCTCACCTCCTCCTTCTCAGTTTTTCTTTTTCTTGGCTTCTTCTCTTTCGCGGACTTCTCTTTCTCCTCCACTTTTTTCTCTTTCTTTTTCCTTGGCTTCTTTTCTTTTGCTGGTTTTTCTACCTTTTTCTCCTCTGCTTTCACCTCAGCACTTTGTGGAATTTCTTGTGTAAGAATCTGAGCAGGAGCAACGCCGCCACTTCCTTCAGAAACCTTCTCAACTTCTCTACCAGTGTGGAAGAGGTTTATTCTCTCATCCAGCAATTTTCTCGCAGCCATAATTGTTTCCTTAACTTCGCCTACCTTTCCCTGAGATAGTAGCGAGTCGGTTTTATCCAACATTGCACGAATTTCCGTGACATCTATCCCAATCAAATCTGCATCGTTTGCATCATCCCTCAAAATTTTTACCTCCTTGATTAGTGCCTCTATCTGGGCTTTGTCCACAATCTCTCTTTTCTCTTCTGTCGAAGTTGTAACGGAGGCTACAGGGCTAGGAACTTGTGTGGCTGGAACCTGTTTGGGAGGTTCCACAGGCGATTGCACCACCTTGGGAAGATTTGGAGAAGGCGGTGCAGGTACTGGCTCAACTTTACAGGGCTCATTCACTGGCCTAAGATTTTCAGCAACTGACTTCTTTTCTATTGTCTCTGATGACACTGGAATTCTATTCTCTTCTACCTCCTCTTCTTCAAGCTCTTCTACTGGCATTGCCTCAAGGTATGCTTCAAGCGGGCTCTTTTCTACATGCAGCTCTGAGTACACCACAATTCCATCTGGTGTAATCTCCATTGGGCGGAGGTGCACATCGTGCGAGGAACCCTTGTATTTTTCAATCAGTACTCCTCTCTTTAACTCCCCGTCTTTGTCTCTCCACTTCAGCAGCCGAATTTCACCCCTTGCGAGGAAAAGTTCCGGTTCAAACTGATACTCGAGAGGCATTTCCACAGTGAGCAGTGCGGTAACCTTGAGTTCGGAAAGAAAACGAATGAAGGACTGAACACCCAGGTTATGGTCGTATGAGGGTATACAGAAAAATTTGAGTGCGGTAAGTGAATCCACCACTATTCTGTCATAATCGCTTGTTGACAGGGCAAGTTTGAGAGCATTCTGCAATGCATTGAATGTCATCTCTGGGGCTCCATGCTCTGGGGTCTTCCGAATTGTGTATGGTACATCCTTAAATGAAACAATCTCCCGCAACGCAGTTATGTCTTTCACTGGAGTGATTTCATATGTCATCACATCTGGAATCGCATCAAAAACCTTTATTCTTGAAATATCCCAGTTAAAACTTTCAAAATTTTTCTTAAGTTCATTCGGGGGCTCCTCAGTAGTGATGTATAACACATTTTCCCCGTTTTTTACACCTTCAAGCAGAAATTGCATTGCAAGCGTGGTCTTTCCACTCCCAAGCTGTCCTGAGACAATGTATGGTCTGGCAGGGATAAGCCCACCATGGAGCATCTCGTCTAGTCCTGGAACTCCTATCTTTATTTTTTCTTTCTGCATCATAGTATCACCACTTAAATTTCAACCGAAGATATAATCTTTGCCATTAGCCCATTATCTTCCAAAGGGTTTCACTCCAGACCCTCTTTGCTGTCTGGATTTCAACACCAAGCACCTTTTTTCCCGCCTTGAAAAAGTCAATATTTTTTCCGCCTACCCTTCCGATTCTCATTATGTTTAGCCCTGCAAAAGCCCGCTCAAATTCTTCGTGATTTTCCTCATCCACTTCTGCAATCCATCGGGTTGGCGACTCTGAGAACAGGAATACATCTTCCCGCATGTTCACTGCATCTAAGTTGATGTCAACACCCACATTTCCTCCAATACTCATCTCAGCTATTGCCACTGCAAGTCCACCATCACCGATGTCATGGCAACTTCGAATTATCCCTCTCTCAATCCCAGAGACAACAGCGGAAACATACTTGAAGGCATTTCCAAGGTTGCATGTAGGTGGATTGTCTTCTATTCCGTAAATTCTAGAATAGACAGAGCCACCAAGATTCTCCTGAGTTTCTCCAATTAAATAGATGTAACCATCACTGGAGGCAAGATCTGTACTCGCAGAAATTCTCACATCTTTCACAATGCCAGTGCCCAGAACAACTGGTGTAGGCAAAATTCTACCAGCAGGACTCTCATTGTAAAAACTCACATTGCCAGAAGGTACGGCAATTTTGAAGGCACGACAGGCATCGCCGATGCCCCTCAACACCTCATAAAAGTCACCAAGAACCTCTGGCACCTCAGGGTTGCCAAAATTCATGCAGTTAGTCATTGCATGGGGTATTGCACCCACACTTGCCAGATTCCTAGCAACCTCATCAACACTTATCACTCCTCCTATGTAAGGGTCCAAAGCGGAAACCCATGGAGCTGAACCAACTGCAATTGCAAGCCCACGATAAGAGTCCTCTAGCGGTTTCAATACCACAGCATCAGCGTGTGTTTGATGAGAGGGTCTTCCAGTAAGCGGTTTAATGATCGTTCTGCCTCTAACTTCGTGGTCATATAGTCGAATCACCCATTCCTTTGAACACACATTCAGGTCGGAAAGAATAGTTAGGAAAATTTTCTCCAATTCCTCTGGTTTGGGAGATGGGGGAAGATTCTTCTCTTTTGTCTTCTCCCTTTTCCTAATCACAAAAGGTCTAACATATTCGGGCCCACCAGTATAGAAATCGATGTCAAGTTCAAACACTTTAGTCCCTTTGAAATACAACTTAACTTTCTTTTCTGGGACTGCCTTCCCAATAGGTGTGCATGGCACATCGTAGAGGTCAAAAATTTCCTTCACCTTAGAAAGATTCTCGTCTTTCACAGCGAGCATCATCCGTTCCTGGGACTCGGAAATCCAAATTTCCCAGGGGGCCATATTCTCTTCCTTCAGGGGTACCCGGTCCAAATGAATTTCCGCCCCACAGCCACCAGCAATTGCCATCTCTCCACAAACACAGGAAAGGCCACCTCCTCCTAAATCTTTCACACCCTCTACCAGATTTGCTTCCACACATTCCATAACCGCATGAATTAGTGGTTCTTTCATTATCGGATTACCGAGCTGGACTGATGGTCTTGCCTCCACATCACTTTTTTCTGTGAGGACTGCAGATGCAAAATTCACACCATGGATTCCATCTCTGCCCGTAAGTCCACCAACTAATACAAAGTTATCCCCTGGGTTTGAAACTGCATTCTTCTTTATGAACTTCTTCTTTCCGATTCCAACACAACCAACATTTACCAAGCAATTGGATGTATAGTTAGGGTCAAAATGGACGAACCCTGCAACTGTGGGAATACCGACTCTGTTTCCATAGTCCCTTATTCCTGCGACCACACCAGTAAATAGATATTTTGGATGCTTCACCCCACTTGGAAGTTTTTCATATGGGATGTCCAATGGACCAAAGAACAATGGATCAATCAGTGCGATCGGTTGAGCTCCCATCGCCAGCACATCTCTGAGAATTCCTCCTATACCAGTGGCAGCTCCACCATATGGCTCAACCGCTGAGGGATGATTGTGTGACTCAATTCTTATCGCGTAAGCATACTCCTCATCAAAGCTCATAACACCTGCATCACCTTTGAGAAGCATGTCCTTGTGTTCCAGTGGGAATATGTATTTCTTCAGCACAACCTTTGAACTCTTGTAACAGCAATGTTCACTCCAGGCCTGACCTATTGCATTCAATTCTACATCTGTTGGATTCCTCCCTAGCTTTTTAAAATAATTCTTCACGTGCAGCATTTCTTCTGCGCTAAGGCCAAGCTTGAGAGCATCGCTCACTTCCTTCAATCCCTCTGGAGTTTCTGGTAGCTCCACTTCAAAACAATTATCCAAATTTCCATGCTTTTTGGTCTTCATCCTTCTCACTGCTCTTTGACCATAATTTTATAGTTGTGAATCACGGGGTTTGCCAACAATTTCTTGCAGCTTTCTTCGGCAATTGCGAGCGCCTTTTCTTTGTTTTCAGCAACAACCATGAGTTCGTAAATTCTAAGTGAGCGGACACTTTCTATCGCATTGAAACCAAGAAGTGCAAGTGCTTTCTTTGTATTTTCTCCTTCTGGATCTGTGATGCCCTTCTTCAATTCAACCTTTATCTCAACAGTGTATTTTTCCATGGTTAGGAAAAACATTTGCAGGTATATGGAATTTGTGCTTTGATTTCTATCTTAGAAATGAGTTAGAAAAACTAGACAATCACGAAAATTGCCTGTTCTATCAGGATGTTCCTAGAGATAATCAACTGAGAGATGAGAGCCACTAGAAATGGGTCTGTGCGGATTTGAACCGCAGTCCCGTGGTCCCGAACCACGGAGGATAGGCCAAACTACCCCACAGACCCTTGAACCCCCCATCTGGCACTCACTCAGGTCTTTTCAGAAAGCACTCTAGTTACCTGGAGGACGCCATTCTCGAGCATCAAAGTGTAGAAATTAGTGCTGTGATTCGTATTTCTCATTTTGACACAGCGAATCCTTCTCTGGACTGTGACTTCATCCACCTGCTCCATCTTCACATGCAGGATACCATCTGCAAGAAAATCCTCTCCAAAATGGCAGTATTCAAGAGAGTTTGGGCGCATCTCGGTAATTACCAAGGCAGTCACATCCAGATCTCGGAGCCATTCAAAAAAATGAAACAATTCATTCCGAGGATTTTTTAATTCAGCTAGCATTTCAAGCACAGGCAAAGAATCAATCACAAAAAGTTGATAGTCTGTAGTAGCTTTTAAATTGTCAGCATACATTTTGAAGATGTCCATCCATGTATGCTCTCCAATCCCCTCTATGTGCTTTCTGATCATAGCCAAGTCGACAACACTTAACTTCTTTTCTACCTTTGCGTACTCCAGCCCAAGTCCTTCCATGTTGGAAAGTATACTCTCTCTTCCCTGCTCCAAGGTAATGTAAACCCCAGGTATGCTTTCATTGAGGGCATTGTGATAAAGAATGTAGAATGCAATCGTGCTTTTCAGCGTGCCTGGTTCACCAGCAATCAAGACCACATTTTTCTGGGGAATACCGCCATTCAACTTTTCATCAAACCCTTCAATGAATGTTTTAATTCGCGAAATTTCTGGCTTTTGCATAGAATCACGGAACTCAAACGCAGTTACTGGCCACCTAGATCCATCACGATGACATCCTTTACTGCCCTCATGGACTTGAAGGGCAGGATGATTCTATTCTGGTTATCTAGTTTGAAGCCCCGTGTGTCCAGCTCTTCCGCCGGGACTACCAGCATGTGTTCTATTTCTCCACTGAGAGAGTCAACAACGAAGTTGTCCACTACTCCAAGTATCTGGCCGTCATTTGTCATCACAGTCTTTCCCCTAAGTTCAGTTATGAATTTCTTCATGCTAACCACTGATTTGAGGGATTACAAGAGTGTATTTAAAAATTTTGATGGCGATTTGAACATACGGAGATACTTACATTACAGTCCCCCCTCCCACAACTCATAAATACCCCTCCTCCATATCTGTGATGGTGATAGGCATGGCGGTGGTAACACTTAGATTCATATTTATAAGTGAACCCGACAAACCCGTGGTCACTGTGAAAGTGCCAGATAGCATGCTCTTTCAGGAAGCACTTGTGATTGCAGCCAAACAGCAGAACAAAGACCCGACAATCCTGAGCGCCACATACCCAGCAGGAACGCCCATAACTGGTGGAACTGTCGGTGAGGTTGCTGAGAAAAACACGGTGATTCATGTAATAGACCCATCAGTTGTAGGGTGAGAGCCATTCCAAAAGAGCCAGACCTCTTCCACTTCCTGCAATGTGCAACAGTTGCTTCCCCAGGCGACAAAAAATGGAATCTCAGAGTTAAGGAAGAGAAGTATGCACTGGTGAAACTTATAGAATATATTGAGTATTGGGAAAAGGTGGGCGAAAATCCGAGATGGTTTTCAATTAAGCCAGTTAATGATGATGCAACCAGATGGGAAGGTACTATAACAGCACAAAACTATCAGTTTGATATTGAACTTGTGCTGAAAAAAACCTACCCCCACACACCACCTGCAGCAAGAGTGCCTGTGCTTATTGACTACACTGACAGGAAGCTTGAGGATGAGGTTCTCGGGCTGCGCATCTGCGATATGCACATGGAACAGAATTTCTGGTGGAACGAGCACTGCAGCATTGCCCTATACCTGAAACGTGAGGTTTCTTACTGGGTTCAAAGCGTGCTCACAATGGCGATAAGACAGGGATATTTATGACCACACCAGAACGCTACTCCCGCCTTGCAATTTTTCCGCATGCAAAATTGGAAAAGTTGAGGGAGAAAAGAATTTTAATAGTGGGTGCTGGCGGATTGGGTGCAGTTTGTGCAGATATCATGACGAGACTTGGCACTGGCAAAATTGCAATCTTTGATTATGACACTCTTGGTTTGGAAAATTTGAACAGGATGATATACAGGATGGAGCAGGTAGGGATGAAGAAGGTGGAGGCACTGAAAGAGTATCTTAATCATGTAAACCCAGATGTGGAGATTTTACCCTATCCCCTTGACATTACAAGGGATGGTTATGAGGCATTTGTTGCCGAAGTTGAAAGGTCAGATATTGTGCTCGGCTGTGTGGATAGTTTTGGTGTGCGCATGTTCATAAATGCAAAGTGTGTGGAACTGAAAAAAACATATGTGGATGGTGGTACGAGTTTGGATGGAATTCGGGGTTCTGTGCACACAATAATTCCAGGCAAAACCGCATGCTACAGGTGCCATGTGGTGAGCCAGAAAACTGACTATCCTATGAAAACAGAGGGACATGAAACAGGCACCTGCCATGCAGTTTCACTACCAACCACAATGGGAATTATTGCGGCCCTTGAATGCCAGGAAGCATTAAAAATTCTTCTCGGATTTGGGAAAACCGTACCCTACATAATCTATGATGGATTAAATGGCACAATGAATGTGGTGAACTGGAAGAGAAATCCGAAATGCAGGGTGTGTGGTAAGAAATCCGAGGAAAAAATTGATAAAAAGAAGTTAGAGGAACTAGAAAATATTGATGAACTCTTTGAAAAGTTGATGTGAAATGGCTGAAATTGTGTTGATGAATACAGCGAAGGAAAAAATTCTGAACCATGCCTTAGAGCAGGCAAAGGCACATGGGTTTGAGGTGGTGGGCTGGCTCGTGGGATTCTTTGATAATGATGATGTGTTTGTGCTTGATGCAGTGCCCGCGACCCAGTACATCTCGCAGTCAAAGTATGGTGCCGAAGCAAGTCCTGTGGAGGAAATGAACCTGGCAATGAGCTACCCAAGGAAGGTTGGGATTGTGGGGCTTTATCATTCTCATCCATTCAGGGACGACTACCTTGAAGCTACAATGGGTGCTGAAACAACGCCAATGTTCCACAGCGAGATCGATGACCACATGCTCTCCTCCCGTGCCTCGATGAAAAAGAGCTATCTCTCGGTGGTTACAGACGGCTACTCTCTTGGCTGTTTTCTGTACTCTTCGAAGGGCTCAGTCCAGATACATCCGAAGCTTGTGGAAAACTACAGTTATAAAAACAAACTGACACAGTTCTATACTAAGATGCGATTTGAGATTAAGTTTGACGAGACCGTGTCGCTGAGAGAAGCTGTAATTGATGCGAGGAATAGAATAGTTGAGCGCGTGGAGACAATTTTCATGCGGGAGTTGAAGGACATTGAAATGTATCCTGACGAAATATACGAAAAATGCGAAATCAATCTGGCATACCCAAGTGAAGCCAGTGTCAAGGAAAATCGAATAAGATTTGTTTTTGAGGGTGAGAATGTAAGCGAATACTCTCTCACATTTGCAATTACACCAGTTGTGTTTACAAACAGGAATGCAAGTGCTCTTGAGTTGTTAGAATTACTGAAGGAGGAAGCTACAGACCAGTGTCTTCTGTTGTTTTCAAAGATGGATGTAGAAAAGGTGCGAAGGGAGATTAAGCGTGGCTCAAAAATTGTGGATGCCTATTTTGGGGAAATCGTTGTGTTAGATAATGAGGTACTCCCAAAAATAAAGTATGTGCCTCCCCACCGCCCAATAGTGGGGAGAAGAGCTTAACTGTACTTGTAGAACCCGCGGCCTGTTTTTCTACCTAGATATCCTGCCTTCACCATCTTTCTCAACAATGGACAGGGCCTGTACTTCGGGTCGTTGAAGTTGTTGTAAAGGACTTCGAGAATGCTGAGACAGACATCAAGGCCAATTAAATCTGCAAGTTCAAGTGGTCCCATTGGATGGTTCATCCCTAGCTTCATCACTGCATCTATTGCTTCTGGAGTGCCAACACCCTCGTAAACGCAGAAAATGGCTTCATTTATCATCGGCATGAGAACGCGATTGGATACGAAACCAGGGGAGTCGTTCACCTCAACAGGAATTTTATCTAATTTCTTCGTCATCTCTACAATTATCTTTGTGGTCTCCTCGCTTGTCTGGACACCACGAATTATTTCCACGAGTTTCATGAGGGGCACTGGGTTCATGAAGTGCATTCCGATGAATCTGTCCCCCCTGCCAGAAGCAGCTGCAAGCTCCGTAATTGAAATTGAGGATGTGTTCGATGCGAAAATTGTTTCTGGCTTCGCAATTTTATTCAGGTCCTTAAAAAATGCCTTCTTCAGTTCTGGGTTTTCCACAATTGCCTCAATTACCAGGTCGCAATCTTTGAGGTCCTCCATGTGAACAGTGGTTTTTATTCGGTCTAGAATCTCTGTCTTTGCCTCCTGCGTAATTTTGCCCTTCTCCGCAAACTTGTTCAAGCTTTTCTCAATGTTATTTTTTCCATTTTTTATGAACATTTCCTCAATGTCCCTGAGAATCACTTCGTAGCCGTGCATCGCACAGACCTGAGCAATCCCTGCGCCCATCGTGCCAGCGCCAGCGACACCTACTTTCTTTATCTCCATGCGTTTCACCATGACGGGAATTACTTCGGGATATAAAAACTCTTTACTCCTCTCACGGCAAAAGCATCTGCATCATGTAGATTGAAATTGCTGCTGTGATGCCAGAAATCCAGAGCATTATGCAGTAGTGTTTAAGCATGACATAGGGATGACTGCCCTTCAAAATTTTGAGCATGTACGCAGAGAGAAAGGAGTGGACGCAAACCACGAAAAGACAGATTACAGTGAGCCAGAATGTGTCAAACACAGTGCCGTGCAGAATATTTAGAAAAGGGTATTCCTCTGGTGGTGCCACTGAATTCATCAGTCGCTGAATCCAGTTTGAGAGATAGAGCGAGATGTAGAGCGGAAATGTTATGCCTGCAGTAAGCCCATAGAGAATTCCAGAGGTAGTAGCACTCACCTGGTACTTGTGTTTTCTCAAGCCCACAATTGTGAGAAAATTGTCGCTGATAATCTGGCTGATTTGTTTTGGATTCCCACCAATGTGCGTGCCTTCAACATACAATGCATTAAACTTTGAAATCAAATCGCTCCCGCTCTCTATTCCAAAAAGCTTCCATGCCAAACTCTTGTTAATTCTGAGGTTAAGGCGTTTGTAAAGGTCATCTATGTTTTTTGTGAGCGGGCCAAATCTATACTGGCGGAGCTTTTTAAGGGCATAGGTCGTTTCCTTTCCCATTGCACCTGCAGAACTTCCAAGGGAGCGGATAAATGAAGGAAAATTCTCATCCCTTCTGATAATGATTTCTTCTTCCTTGTCCGCAAGATATCCAGTTAGCGCAAGCGGTGAAAATATGAGCGGAACGAGAATGTATAGCGGGATTGCGAAGAAAAGGTAAAGGAAGGTAGAAGGAAGTATGAGGAGACCAGATGCTAGAGCTGTGTAAAGTAATGCTCTTTTAAGTTTCTGCTCTCTCTCTGTCTCTGTTCCAGATGTCTGCCAGATGTGCTCTCCAGGCACAACAGTAGCAAAGAAGTAGAGGAAAAAAATTTCTCCCAGCACAAAGAGAAGCCCGGCACCTGCAAGCAGATAAATTGCATTCTCACCAACTAGAAAGGGAAGAATAAACACAAACACGAAAATAAAAATAACAACTACAGCAAAAGAAATGAAGACCTCGTTCATTATTTCCACAGCACCCAAACTTGCCCTGTATTTCACCACGAATTCTTCCATCGTGGCTTTTTGCTCATTTTCTGCAAACTTCTCAGCACTCTCTCCCGTCTCAATCGCATGAGCCATTCTTGTGAGAAAATCCGAGAAAAGCACACTCGGTGTCATCTCTGCAACCAATCTACATGCCCTCTGGAGTGCGATGTTCCACTTGCTCATTAAGTCGTAAACTTTTTTCACCTCTCTTGCCAGCGCCCTGTATTCCTTCATCTCCCCGAGAATGTCAAACATTTCCTTTCTTGAGACATAGGCAACTGAGAGTACACCAAGCCTCGTCACAAAAAGGTGCATGTCTTCATCTATAGATTTGCCCAGCCGTTCGTAGATAACAAGGGGGTGAATTACCACATAAATGCAGATAAATAGAGGGACAGCCACGAAAAGGAGATAGTAGAGCATGTCCTGAAGAATTGCTGGCTGCAGAATCACAATTGAGAGTATGAAAACTGTGCTGAAAATGAACACAGGGAGAATTCTTGTGAGGATGTAGTCCTTTGGCGAAATTTCCATCCAGAGATACGCTTTTCTTATTCTATCAATCATGTGACCGCCTTGATTAATCTGTCAAACTCCCGCAAAAATTCAGCAGGATTCCTTATACTATCAATGTTCCTCTCAAAGTATTCATCCAGAATTCGGTTAAGTACATCGTAATCAAACACCTTTGCTTCTACAAGTTTCTGGATTGCTGTCGCTCTTGCCTCCAGGTCCCTGTATATCGCTGCCTTATCCTTGTATTTCAATCTCGGAGCAATCTTTTCCTCGAGAATGTAGGAGTTGTTGATGCCGTTGAAGAAGAACTGGTCCCTGTCTGGCTCCCACATGAACATGTTTCGGGTTAACACACCGCCCTTCTCCTTTGAGTATTTTAGAATTTCGTCTATGGAAATGCATCTGCGCATCACTCTGCCCCCCTCGTAAACATTTTGCTGGAAAACGACAAGATTCAGGTTGTCCATAAATCGCTCAGGAATGTTAATTGGCTCTCCTATGAATCTCTGGATTAATTGCTTCACAGAGGGTGCATGGAAGGTAGAAAGCACATAGTGGCCTGTCTGCATTGCCTGGAAGGCCACAAAACCCTCCTTTCCTCTTATCTCACCCACGATTATGAAGTTCGGCCTGCTTCTCAGGGCTGCCCTGAGCAAGTCATACATCTCAACCCTTGCACTTTCCTGAACACTCTCTCGTGTGAGCATTCTCTGCCAGACCTTGTGAGGCGAAATGATTTCTGGTGTATCTTCTGCAGAATACACCTTGTATTTGTGGTTTATGAACGGAATGAGCGCATTCAATGTTGTGGTCTTGCCAGATGCTGTCTCACCACACACAAACGCATTTATTCCATTTTCTACACAGAGCCAGAGAAAACCAGCCATTTCTGCACTCAGCGTATTCCATGCTACAAGCCTTGGAAGTGTGTATGGTTTTTCAGAAAATTTTCTGATTGTGAAGCTTGGACCCCGCATGCTCACATCTTCACTATAGACCACATTCAACCTGGAACCATCTGGCAGGGCAGCGTCAACAACAGGACGGGCATCACTTACAGGATGACCAATTCGCTCAGTCATGTTACGCAGAAACTCATCAATTTCCCCGATTTTTGCAAACTGGAGGTTGGTTGCAAGCATCCCGAAAAGTTTGTGGGTGATGTGGATTTCAGTGGTACCAACACAGTGAATGTCTTCAATGTAGGGGTCTCTGATGAGAGGTTCAATTTTTCCGTTTTCAAGAATGTTCTTCTTGATATGGTATCTCAGCACCTCCAGTTCCTGGGGTGTAACAGGAATTTTTTCAAATTCAAATTTTCTGAAAAATTTCCGCTTCTCCTTTTCCTCTACAGAGGTGATTCGGTTAATCAGTTTGTCAATCAGAAGTTCAAATTCTTCCTTCTTTTCAGGTGTTTCTTCGAATCTGGTAGCATACTTGAGCATGAGTTCAAGAATCTGATTGTATTTTGCTTCAGTTTCTGGTGGAAGTGGGGGCTCAATTACCACATAATAATATCCGTTTGGCCTATAGAGATGTATGAATATTGGGTCACCTACTGGATAAATTATGTTCGGATTCTTCAATCGAGATACCTCTTCACCAAGTCGTTCAAGAAATACAGGTTTTGGGAAGCCCTTGGCTGCCAAACTTTCTAGATATTTACCAAGATGCGGATTTTTTGCAATAACTTCTTCAAGTGTAGCCATACTAAGCCACCGTAGTTATATCAACAATTATGCCTCGTTTTGCCTCGACCCTGAAACCTATCACACTACCAACATAGTCCTGAGCGTTTGTGTATCTAGTTATTGTCATCACCCTCTGGATTTCGCCCTCGCCAAAGCTCCTTTCAATTTCAATGAGAATGTCCACCGCGGAAAAAATTGCATTTTCAACCTCCTTCGTTAGCTCTCCATCCTCAATCGTAAGGATTACTGCCTTACTTCCCGCCACAATTTTCTTGAAAAATGCCATCACATCAATGGCAGATTCTGGGGTGAGCTGGTCTTTTACAAGTGCAGAAAATGTGTCAATTATGCAAATATTACTTTCAAATAATTTCTTTGCAGCCATCAACCTTGTTAAGAAATCCTTCCTTGGAATGCTCTTGCCAATCAAAGGAAAAACAGGGATAAAAAGCAAATGTTTAGATGTGAGATACTCAAGGATCTGATAGTCAAGTGATTCCATTTGGTCTATCAAACCCTTTGTGGTGAGTTCTGTGGAAATGTATGTGACATTGTAGTTGTTTTTAAGTAGTCCATACAGGATCCGCTGAACAATTGCACTTTTTCCACTCCCATGTTTACCAGTTATCGCTGTTATTGTGCCCACAGGTAAACCTCCTCCTAGCCTTCTGTGAAGTCCATCTCTTGGAATTTCAATTGAGAATACCTTTCCATTCATGGGCCCACCACACGGAAGGAGAATGTGCAAGAGGCACCATACTCTACAGTCGCCTTAACCAGACATGAACTCCCAGGAATGAGAGGGCTAACCAGTTTTACCTTCACCATCAGTGTGGACTCAGGTATCCACTCTTGAATGCCTGTAGGTGAGATAAGCTGCGTGTCGTTGAATGTTGTTCCAGATGCAGAGCCAGATGTGTAACCATATAGAGTTCCATTAATTTCAATTGTTAATGTTACAACAGAGATTGTTGTTGAGCCAGTGTTTTTTATGTATAGAACAAGTTCAGAATTATTTGAATCATAGGGCATCTGTCTTGGGTCATTTATTATCTCTATGCTTGTCCTCAACTGTTTGTTTAAGGCATCGCTTCTCGCCTCAATCCCATCCTTGAGCTGTAGAGAGACACCTATGAATACAGCAGATAGAATGCTCGACACTACAAGCGCACCTATGAAAAATATTGTGTGCGAAGCTGCGTTTGCGGGCATTTTTTTCTCACCACTTATATCAGAGCGTAACTTCCGTTTCCAGATACAATTTTTACTTTCTCGGGGATGTATGTCAAGTTGCTTATCTGAACCTTCAGATATTCACCAGGATACCAAAACTCGGTAGTTTTTCCTTCTACAGTCATCGTAAGGTTTTGAGTGATAAGGATTCCGTTGACAATGATGTTAAGGGTTGTCACCCGAATCTCTGTGCTACCGCTATTGAAAAGCACTATCTCACTTTCGGGCATACTCAGATTTGAGGCATAAACAGAAATTAGGGTGTGAAGTTTTGCATCTCTTACTGAAAGCCCTTCATTGAAACCATGCTCAAGTGCATCTATTGAGAAATTGACACCCATATATATGAATGAAAACGAAAGGAGAAGAGAAGTAAACAGTATGGCTGAGGCAACAGCCACGCTATAACCCATAAAAATCCTCCAAATTGCTTTTTTTCAACTTCTCCATTTCCTTTTCCAATTCCTCCAGATTCTGTTTATCCAGCTGGGTGCCTCTGAGCATTTCAATGAACATCAGGGTTTTCAGGTGGTCATTTATTGAAAGCCGCCAGCCATCTTTTGTTTCCGGTTTTGAGGGTTTTTTCTCAATTTTTATTCCCTTTATTTTCCAGAGAATGTCGGCCTTAACTTCGTTACTTATCCAGTTAATTTTCCTATAATAATCAAGCACCTGTGGGAGTTCGTTCAAATCAACTCTGTCAAGCAGATACTCAATCCATCTCATTGCAAGCAAAGAACTCCTGTAATCTGTCCCAATACTCTGAAGAAGTGGGGTGAACCTTTGAGGAGAACTTTGCAGTTGCTGGACAAACATTGGCTGTTGTGGAAACATTGGAACTTGCGGAAGTGCCTGCAGAGGTGCCTCATTAGAGGGCATTGATTGTGTTGAAGAAACCTCCAGAATTGTCCCACATTTGGGGCAGATCTTCGCATCCTCTGGAATAAGTTCTCCACACTTTGGGCAGGCAACCTTGTCTAGAATCACAGCATCACTCAGTTCCTCACCAATCTTTTCTGGCGTAGTCTCTGTACTCTGGACCGTCTCCCGTTTTATCTGAACATCAATGAACGGGTTGAACTGCGCTGAGATTGCATCATAAAGTGCGGTAAGTTCGTGTAACCTGCTCTCTATTCTAGCAATGCTTTCTTTTATCTCGTTTATCTCAAGTCTGTAGCGTTCATTGGCATCGTTTATCCTTTCCACACGATTTTTCAAATCCACCAGTGCCTCCTCAATTCTCTCACTTCTTCTGAATCCCCCTTCTGTCTGGATTGATGGCGTGACTATTGGCTGAACTGGTTGCTGAGGTATCTCAGGTGAAGGAGGCAATGGAAGTGCTGGGTTGGGAAATGTGGACACAGAACCTCCGTCGTTGTCCTTTTGTGTCTCTGCAGGCGGTGGGGATGGAGGTAGGGGTTCTACGACTGTCTGTGCATTCAACTGGGGGTTTTCAACAGGGGTGGGCTGTGATAGTGGTTGCGAAACATTCTGGGGTGATTCTATGAACTGGGCAGATGGCTGTTGCGAAGCTGATTGTGGATGTTGAACAGGCTCTAACTGCTGTGGTGCTGGAGGCGAGGCAAGTGCAGCCTTCCAGTTAAAAGTCCTGCCGCAGTTGTTGCATTTACCAGTGCCATCATCAAAGAAGCTTAGCTTTGTGCTGCCACACTTTGCACAGATTCCCTCAGTCGGCTTCTCGAGACTTTGCTCTATACCCTGTTTTTGTTGGGCGGAACCTTCCTCCTTCTGCTTCTTCTTGAAGAGCGGAGACATTTTCCACCTCATCTGTATGTTAAATCTATTATCGGCGCAGTATCATAGGAGGGCGGTGTTGTGAAGGTTTCAAATGTATCGAAGCCACCAGTAGTTATGATGAAGGAGACCTTGCAGTAAGTGGATGGAGATAGTGGAGAACCGATTCCCTCAGGTGAAGCTCTCAAGTCAATCCAGATTTTCAGAACATTCCCTTCGGCAAGGAAATAAGATGGATTAGGATGAGAGGGTGTGGTGTAGGGGTCCCAGCCACTGTTGTCCTGTCCACCTGGAACTTCCTCAGCCGCATAGTGTGTTCCATCTGCAAGCTGGAGAGCCAGTGCATCTGTCAATGACTGGGTTTCAGGGTTGGGACCAGGAAAAACATACTGGTTAAGTGAGAGTTCCGTTTCCTTATTAGCTGTCACAATTTTAATTATCACATCCGCCATGTTGATTGGATTGCTGCCAGGCGCAAGGGCGACCTGAATCTGAAGATAATCAATTGTGTTGCTAAGGGGTGTGCCAGTTCTAACACCTTCAATTATTCTCACCTGCAATGCATTACTCACCTTGTTCTGGGCACCTGCAGCTGCATTTTCTGCTTGCTGCTGGAGTGAGAACACTGCTGAGATTATCACTGCAGCGGCTATTGCAGCCACGAGTATCATTGCGATAAATACTATCAGCGTCCCTATGCCAATTGCACCATTCTTGCTCTTCTTTATTTTTCTTACTCTAAATCTGTGCATTTATTCACCTCCTCATGTGTAGGTAAAGTCAATAATTTTAGAGTTGCCGTAGGAGTAGCCAGTGTTAAACTGCACTTTGTAGGAAGCACTGCTATCTCCCGCATTAAATGTGATAATTACATCTGTATTTACTGGTAATGGCATGCCAATGCCCTCCGGAGAGTTTCTGAGGTCAATGTAGAGTTTCAATGTGGTGTTCTTGCTCACATAAAAAGCACCCAAGCCAGGGTCCCATCCACTCCCCAGATAGGATGCAATCTCCTTTGCAGCATAATGCGTGGCATCTGCAGCATTTCTCAGTTCTGCTTCTGTTGGATTCTCAGGGTCTGCAGCACTTTGAAGAGCTGCTGTGTTGAGTACAAGGTCAACGCTCTTAGCGCTGTTTGATGCAGTTATGTGCAGACGCATTGTGGTCATGTTCAGGGTTTTGGCACCATTAACAACCATTGTAAGATATAGAAAATCAACGGTCGGACTTAATGTTCCTGAGTTTGTCGGATCTCTATCCCCTATCACAGATTTCACTTCTGGAATTGTGAGCTTTATGCTCTCACCTGTCTTCTCTGCCTGGTTCTTCAATGTAATTGCTGTGTTGATTATCACCACTGCCGAAATCGCAGCCACCACTACCAGTGCTATGAAAACTATCAAAGCACCGATACCCATGCTGCCTTTCCTGCTTCTTCTCAACTTCCATTTCAATTTAACGCCTCCTTACTTTTGTGATTGGAAATAAGTTTTTAGGTATTTATAGGTTGCTTCTCTTTCGTTATTCTCTCTAAAAAGGATGCTGGAGAGCTCAATCTCTCACGATAAACTTTTCCACAAATTCTCTTGCCCGCTCTCTCCTTTCCTGATGTGCCTTAAGAAATTCGACCACTCGCTCTGCAAGCACCTGTTTGCACTCTCCACAAAGCACATTTCCATTTCGACATGCGGTGTATCTCTCAGTGAGTTTTTCATCATACGGCTCAAACATGAATTGGTAGTAAGCAAAAACGGAACAAACTTCTGGGTTACCTCCATGCTTCCGCTGTTCTTCAACTGACACAGCACCACCCGTGAATGCACTCATTATTTTCTTTTTAGCGACCTTTGGGGCATCTGTTGTAAAAATTGAGGTTTCTGGGACAGAGGCAGACATTTTGGTTTCTGCACCCATTAATGAAGGGAATAGCTTACAGTGTAGTAATGCAGGTTTCGGATAACCCAGTTTAGGAGCTACATCCCTACAAACACGGAAGTGAGGGTCCTGGTCTATTCCGCAAGGGATAAGTACATGGGTAATCTTACCTTCAAATTCAGTTGGCAAGAATGCTGGAGCTGATTGTAGGGAGGTATAAAAAATCTCACCCAAATTGTTGCTATTTTCTAGCCCAAAGACCGCTCTTGCTGTAGAAAATGTAATTTTCTTTGCGACTTTCGCAGCCACAGGATAGAGAGTTTTGATGTATTCTGTATCAAGGAATATTTTTGTCTTCTCTGGGGAAAACCCCAGGGCTATGATGTCAAGAATGTTTTCGTAGGCCATCTTCTTCGTATCTTCAAGAGAAAGTTCTTCCTTAAAATAGAATTTCTCATCGTCAGTCAGTTGGAAAAGAAGAGTGCTACCCGTCTTTTCTTGAAGATATTTTGTAAAAATCCATGGAAGAATGTGGCCAAGGTGTGTATGTCCAGACGGTCCTCTACCAGTGTAGAGATAAAAATTTTTCCCATTTTCAAAATCTGAGAGAATAATGTCAAGGTCGCGATGGGAGAAAAAAATGTCCCTTCGTATATATTGGTGAAGTTCTCCGAAATTCTTCTTGATTCTTTCCTTAAGGCTTTCATCTATCTTAGTAGTGCCAAATTCCTGGATTATTCTATCGTAATCGACTCTGCCTGATACTTCCCAGGGAGTTACTCTGAAATCTTCTTCCATGGTTCCCTCAAACGTTCAGTTGTTGTTAAATTTTTCTGCAGTAGAAGGGAAAAATAAAACCGCTTTTTTCCATATCTCCTACCTAAACTTTGCATTGGTTTCTGAAGGGGCATAAAAAATCAGAAGAGAAAAAGCACATAATTAGGTTAACTAGCACCAATATTTATGTCTGTAAAAACACCGCTGTTTTTCGAAGGCAAACATTTTTAAAATCCATATTATTCCTCTCGAAAGTGGAACTATGGAGCACAAAAAGGAAGTAGATGTATCCGAATGGTATAACGAGGTAGTAGAGGCGGCAGGTCTCTGCGACAAGAGATACCCTGTCAAAGGTATGAATATCTGGCTACCCTACGGATGGAAAATTATGCAATTAATTGACAGAAAAATCAGAGAAGAGTTCGATGCAACTGGCCACGCCGAAGTATGCTTTCCTCTTCTTATCCCTGAGAGCGAATTCCAGAAGGAGGCAGAGCACATCAAGGGTTTTTCATCTCAGGTTTTCTGGGTCACACATGCTGGAGAAAATCCTCTAGACATAAAACTCGTGCTAAGACCAACAAGTGAAACCGCAATGTATAGCATGTTCTCAATTTGGGTAAGGAGTCACGCAGATTTGCCTCTCAAAATTTATCAAATTGTGAATGTATTTAGATACGAGACCAAACAGACAAGAGCATTCATTCGCGTCCGAGAAATCCATTTCTTTGAAGCCCACACATGCCATACAGACGCTAATGACTCTGAGAGACAAATAAAGGAAGATATCCAGATAATGGAGAAGCTTGGAAAAGCGCTTGCACTTCCCTACATCCTCCATAAACGTCCTGACTGGGATAAATTTGCGGGCTCAGTTTACAGCTTAGGTGCAGACCTTTTAGTTGGAGAAAAGGCACTCCAGATCGGAACAATCCACCAATATCATGAAAATTTCGCTAAGGCATATAATATACTTTATGAAGATAAGGATGGAAACCATAAACATGCTCATCAAACCACATTTGGCTTGTCTGAACGATTAGTTGGTGCAGTGGTGGGGGTCCATGGAGATAATGCTGGGCTTATCCTACCCCCACAAATTGCGCCTTATCAAGTGGTAATTGTACCTGTGCCAAAAAAAGAAAAAAGAGAACTCGTGGAAAGTTATGCAATGGAAATTCAGAAACTCCTAGCAGATGCAGGAGTCAGAGTCCATCTAGATCTCAGAGACCTACGCCCCGGAAATAAATACTATGACTGGGAGCTGAAAGGGGTCCCACTTAGGATAGAAGTTGGTGAGAAAGAGAAGGTAGAGGGCTGCGTTACGGTGGTGAGGAGAGATACACGAGAAAAGAAAACAATTCCTAAGGATAATTTTGTAGAAGAAATAAAAGGATTACTTGAGAGAGTACAAGAAGACCTTTATGCTAAGGCGGAGAAAACCCTACAAGAAAATATCTACTGGATCGACAACATAGAAGAGGGAAGAAACAAGAAAGGTCTCCTGCGATTTAACTGGTGTGGCGATGAAAGTTGTGGAATGGAAATCGAAAAGGCACTAGATGTATCCATATTAGGTGTACCGCTAAATGTTCCTACAAAACTTGGGAAATGCATCGTTTGCAAGAAGGACACAGAAATGATTGCAGATGCTGGCAGAAGTATATAATTATATAGTTGTGTTATTGCTTGCCGCCACAATATCTGCAGAATTTGCTGTCTGCCTCTATTTTTGCACCGCAGTGTTTGCAGAAAATCTGCTGAGTTGCGGATGGAGGGGTTGAAACTGTAGATGCCATTTGCTGCTCAGGTGTAGGAAGCACAGGGGGCAAGATGTTCTTGCCTGGAGATGATGTGACAAGGTATAAATAATGCCAGAAGGCGCGCATCAAATTATCTGCGTCGTTTTCGTATTCAAAATAACTCACAGCCCCCACGGCCACAGCAACTGGGAAAAGTAGAACTGCACCTATTGCACCTGCAACTGCACCCGTCTCTGTAATTTCTGCACAAAATGTGGCATCTACTAGGACATTTTCACTATTTTTAATGAGTTGCACCTGAATCTTCCTTTTCAATCCTAACTTGGATGTAAAATGCTCACCTGAAAATGTATAGTTTCCCATCTCAACAAGATGAAAGCCCTGAACACGCCAGAATTCCAGACACTTAGAGTACAGCATAGAGATGTCTGCATTGGAAAAAATTCTTTGCTCTCTCTTTTCAAGCATGGAGAGTAATCATATAAGGTGTATTTATAATAATCGCAATTTCCCAATTTTCCAGATATTTTCTAAACCAATAGAAGACAAAGATAAAGGAATTGCAAAAGTTCATCATAGTTCGTCGTTCTGCACAAAAATTCTTACAAACCACACCAATGCCATTATTAAAGCTCCTGCCACTTGCGCTGCGCACTATAGTCAAAAAGATTAGAAATAGAAATTTGCACTTTTTCAATATTATATACTATATGAAAACTATATGAAATATTATTTCATGAGGAAAATTTTATTATGAATTTACAGATTTTCGCAGCAAAATTTTATATACCCGTATTCCCTTCTCTTCCTGTGATTTCCATGAGATTGGAGGGTAAAACTACAAAGTGTTTAGGGCTCGGAAATGGCAAAGACAACACCCGTGGTTTTACAAATGGGCTGACGAATGGATTCACCAACGGAAATGGCTACAGGAATAGTAGAAAATTGAAAGAAAGCAGAAGCCATGGCAAAATTCTGGCTGTTTTTGTGCTTGCAATGCTTGTGCTAAGCGTTGTTGCGTTTCTGACATGGCAGAGCAACGGTGCTAGTGCAATAATAATAGATGGCAATTTTGAGGACTGGCAAAGGATATCAAAGACTACAAAACCAAATGCTGGTGATGTCCCAGATAACATAGACATCGCAGAATATGCAACTGCAGAAACTGGTAAAAATGTAGCATTTTACTTCAAGGTTTATGGTAATTTGCTCGCTGGTGACGGTAAATACTTCGTCGAGGCCTCATCAGGGACTCCAGTGTATGTATCAAATCATATAGAGACTGCAATACCTAATGCAAACGGGAGGGATTTGGCTTATGTGTTTATTGACATTGACGCAAACCCGTCCACTGGGTTCAAACCTTCCGACAATTTTGCAGTCGGCGCTGACAGGGCACTAGAAATTTTGGGCAAAAACGGAAAGATTGAGGCAAGCAGGGTGCTGAGTTTTGCTGGAGTAGTGCAGCATGAATGGGCTTGGAATATCGGTGAAACTGTAGCATCAGCAACAAATGGTAAAGAGTTAGAAACAATGGCAGGTAAAAACCAGCTCGGCATTAAAGAGAAGTATGCAGTTTACTTCTACATGATTGACTGGCAGAATATAGAGTGCAAGCTGGAGAATGCATTACTGCATGAAAATGCAAAAGTTTCTCAGTTCAATCTGTATTTAAGTGCCCATACAAAGGTGAGAGTTGAAAGGATTTGTTCGGAAATCAAAGCCACACCGCACGCACCAATACATATCAATGGGAATGGTCAGTTTGATGCTGCACATGGGGTGATAGGTGGGGATGGCTCACAGGCGAATCCCTACATAATCGAGAACTATGAAATAAATGCAAATGGAGGATCATACGGGATCTGGATTGAAAATACAACGGCATATTTTATCGTTCGAAATTGTACAGTTTACAATGCAACAGCGTATCTCAGTGAACCTGAAGGTGCAGGAATCGCACTGAACAATGTGACAAATGGAAAATTAGAATATAATATATGCAATGAATCGCGGAAAGGCATTCGTATCTCAGGAGGTAGCAACCATAACATCATAACAAATAACAATGTGCACAGCAATACATACACTACTGGTATCTCGCTGGTAAATTCCACCAACAATACGGTCATAAATAATAGCGTATGGGATAACGCACAGGAGGGTATCTACCTATATAACTCAAGCTACAACACGATAAGAAACAACAATGTATCAGAAAACGGTAATGGTATCTACTTGGATAGGTATTCAAAGAACAATACCATTATAAACAACATAGTGACTAGCAACTCTCTTTCGGGCATCGTATTGTCAGCGTTTTCAGCAAACAACACCATAACTAGCAACAATGTATCTGGTAACAATGAATACGGGATTTACCTAAATGGTGCAAACTATAACATATTCTCTTACAACTTGTTTTACAATAACGCAAAGTATGGAATTAATATTACTAGCAGTTGCACTGGCAATATAATTCATCACAATAATTTCATCAGAAACAATGGTGCTAGCAGAGGTGTTTCTGGTAAATCTCAGGCCTACGATAGTGTAGGCGGAAACTCCTGGTATGAGAGCGTATCACGGGCAGGAAACTACTGGAGCAACTGGGATGGTACTGGATGGGGCACTTCAAGTGCGTATCCAATTGATGGCGGTGGGGGTGAAAGCGATAATTATCCGCTCTCAAAGCGTGTGCTTGCACCTCTCCACATAAATGGAAATTCAGAGTTTTCCTTCATGAAAACGCTGTATGGCTGGCCTGGTGATGGAAGTCGTAATAATCCATACCTTATTGGCAACTATAATATTGACGGAAATGACGGTTCCTATGGAATTTGGATTGAAAGCACCACTTGCTACTTTTCTATTAGAAATTGTAGTATTTCCAATGCCACAGACAGTGCAAATGCGCCCTATGGTGCTGGATTAGCACTGAGAAATGTGAATAATGGTACAGTAGAAAATAATACATACTGTACATCAAGAATGGGCATATTCATATACAGTAATTCAAAATATAATCAAATCATCAACAATAATTTATCTTCTAATACATACTATGGTCTTCTTTTGCAGGACTCAACTTACAACAATGTCACTGGCTGCACTGCAACCAACAACGATTTGTACGGTATTTATCTCGCCAGCTCGGCCAGATACAATAACATTACAAACAACAATGCTTCGAACAATTATGGAACAGGAATTTACCTAGAATCTGCCAATTACAATACACTATCCGGGAACAAAGCTTATGAAAACATGGACTATGGTTTCGGCTTAAATGGAGCTACAAACAACTTGATTATCGGCAACGATGCTTCTAGAAACGACCACTATGGTCTCTATTTAGATGCTTCAAGCAATAGAAATAATATTACAAACAACAAAATCTCTGATAACTGGTATGGAGTGTATATTTACTCTTCGGACCAAAACACAATCACTAGGAACGATGTTATCAACAACACCAATGGCGTTTACTTTTCGTTCTGTAACAACACCAACATAACAAACAACAATATAACAAACAACGCTGACAAAGGTATCCATATGTACTACTCAACCAACAATAGTGTGACAAACAACAATATCTCAGCCAACACGCATGGAGTTTACCTGCACAACTCAAACTACAACATAATTGCGAACAACAATGCTACAGGAAATACCTACGGGATTTACTTTGCCAGCTCAAGCAACAACACCATTGCAAATAACAATGCATCGGCTAACTCACAATATGGAGTCTATCTGTATTATTCAAGCAACAACAACTCTGCCTCAGGTAACAATGTTTCAAACTGTTATTCTGGAATATACCTATCCACATCATCGTATTATAACATGATTAAAAACAACACTGCCACCAACAACACATATTCGGGAATCTATCTGAGCTATTCCAACAACAATACGATGGAAGGCAACATAATTTCCTATAACTCCGTGGTAGGTATGATGCTGTATGCATCCAGCAATTCTACAATCAGAAATAACACAATCTCAAATAACAACAATTATGGCATCTACCTATCTCAAGCGAACAATAACATTATAACAGGAAATCAAATTACCAGCAACACCAATTATGGAATCTACATAACTTCCGTATCTACAGGCAACTACATCCACCATAACTACTTCATCCGGAACAATGGTGCTGTGAAGAATGTGAATGGAAATTGCCAAGCCTACGATGATGTTGGCGGAAATTACTGGTACGACACCACAGTTAATGAGGGAAACTATTGGAGCAATTGGGATGGACAGGACTACGGCACACCCAGTGCATATCCAATCAACGGCGGTGCTGGTGCAAGTGATTGGTATCCTCTACCAGTATCAAATGTCCATCTTCCAATTCATATAACTAGCAACGCTGAGTTCACACCTGCAAATGGAGTAATTGCAGGCTCTGGCACAGCAACAGACCCCTACATCATTGGGGGCTGGGAGATAGATGCCAATGGTGGAAGTTATTGCATCTGGATTGAGAATACTGATGCATATTTCGTGATTCAAGACTGTAAAGTCTACGGCGCGACAAATTCAGGCAGTGCACCTTATGGTTCCGGTATTGCGTTGTTAAATGTAATTAACGGAGTGCTGGACAATAACACATGCAACAACTCCTACTATGGGATTTATCTAGATGGATGCTCTCACACCCTACTTGTAAACAACAATGTGTCCAGTAACGCTGAAAATGGTATACAACTATACTCATCAAGTTACAACTATATTGAGAGCAACTATGTGTATGGAAACTTGTGGGGAATCTCCTTGAGTATCTCAGACAACAACTCGATTGCAAACAATACAATATCTGAACAGATTGGCAATGGAATATTTTTGGATTTCGCAAACTACAATAATATTAACCACAACAATGTATCCAACAACACATGGGCAGGCATCCGCACAGAAAACTCTGACAACAACACGCTAACAAATAATACATTATATGGCAATTTCAACGGTATAACCTTATCACATTCAAGCAACAACATCATCACGAACAACAATGCCTATGGAAACTCAAACGTCGGCATCTTCTTGGATTACTCAAACAACAACATCATCATAAACAACAATGCTTCTAGCAATTCCGAATGCGGCATTTACTTGAGCTACTCAAGCAACAACAACATCACAAACAACAATGCCTCGGGCAACAACTACGGCATCTACATGGAATACTCAAGCAACAACAACATCACAAACAACAATGCCTCGGGCAACAACTACGGCATCTACATGGAATACTCAAGCAACAACAACATCATCACCTATAACTGGATTTGCAACAACACAAATCATGGGATATACATTATAGAAGGTTCCACAGGCAACACAATTCACCACAACTACTTCATAGGTAACAACGGTGCAGGTAAGGGTGTTTCCGGCAGTTGCCAGGCATATGATAGCGTTGGTGGCAATTACTGGTATGATAACACAGCCCAGGAAGGCAACTACTGGAGCAATTGGGATGGACAAGGGTGGGGCTCTCCGAATGCCTATCCCATTGACGGCAGTGCTGGGGCAAGCGACTGGTATCCCGTGGTAGAATTCTCTCAACTGACTGTGTTTACACTGGCTCCGCTGTGTATCTTATTGTTTAGGACGTTGCACAGAAGAAAACATAAATGATTTTTCTATTTCTTTTAATCTTTTTACAGACACCCTGGAATAACCGTTATATTCAAAGAATCCTTAACCCTCTGCATGGAACATTTTTCAATTATTACGAAAGACGCTGGTTCAGATGCGAGAGTTGGAAAACTTATTACTCCACACGGAGCGGTGGAAACCCCATGTTTTCTGCCAGTTGCCACAAAAGGTTTTGTGAAAGCGCTTTCAACTGAGGACTTGAAAATGTGTAATGTGGAAGCTTTAATTTCAAATGCCCTGCACCTCTACATGCGTCCTGGCTTGAGTGTGATTGAAAGGCATGGGGGTTTGCACAAATTTCTCCGCTGGGAGAGAACCGTGTTTACAGACAGCGGAGGTTTCCAGCTTGTGAGAAATTTTAGTTACAAAATTACAGACAAAGGCGTGATTTTCAAAGCGCCAGATACAGGTAAGAAAATTGAATTCACACCAGAACTTGCAATAGAAATCCAGAGAAAGCTTGGCTCTGATGTGAACATGGTGCTTGACCATTGTCCTGTCTGGAATGCATCTGAGAAAAAGGTGGAAGAGGCAGTGCGGCACACCGTGGAATGGGCAGAAATTGCAAAAAACGCATTTAATGGCAACTCCCTTCTGTTTGGCATTGTTCAAGGCGGCTTCAATATCGAGCTTCGAGAAAAGTGTAGCAAGGCACTTGCAAAACTTGATTTTGATGGTTATGGAATTGGTGGGCTCTCCATTGGTGAGCCAAAGGAATGGACACACAAAATTCTTGAAAAAACTGTGCGTTTCATCAATGAGGGAAAACCAAGGTATTTAATGGGGGTTGGCTCCGAAGACGAGATTCTATTAGCTGTTGCAAACGGAATAGATGTTTTTGACAGTGCATTCCCAACAAGAAACGCAAGACACAGGACTATTTTTAGCAAAAATGGCAAATACAATGTGGGTAATATGGAGACGCTCAACTTTCTTGGCCCACTTGAAGAAGGGTGCGAATGCTTTACATGCAAGAATTACACATGCTCCCAGGTAACCCATTACCTGCGCGAGAACGACAGCTTAGGCATGCGGCTCGCATCCATCCACAACATCTTCTACATGGAAAAATTCATGGCACAGGTTAGAGACGCAATAATGTCTGGAAAATTTATGGAAAGGTATGGGGAGAGAATTGAAAGGTTGAGGAAAAACACATAGATTTAAAAACGAAAAAGAAGCAACAAAAGAAGAGTAATTAGTTAAAGGCACATGGGACTGTTTGACTGGCAAATGTATCGCTCGCAAATGCTGCGAACGTTAGTGGCAGGCGGGCTGAGCAGGTCGCTTGCGCTCCCTGCGTACACCCCTGCTCTATCAAACCCGTCATTTACGGGTGTTCTTAAAGGTGCCTCTTTTTGAAGTGGGCTTCAGGCTTAGATGCTTTCAGCCTTTATCCCTTGGCGCGTGGCTGCTCGGCAATGCCCTGCCGGACAACCGATGAACTAGAGGCGCCGATCCCTCGTTCCTCTCGTACTAAAGGGACCTTCTCCTCAGGCACCAATGCACCTCCACCAAAAAGCAACACACCTGTCTCGCGACGGTGTAAACCCAGCTCACGATCCCTTTTAATGGGCGAACAACCCCACCCTTGGCAGCTCATTCACCACCAGGATAGGAAGAACCGACATCGAAGTAGCAAGCCTCCAGGTCGATATGTTCCACCCTTTTCCGTCAACGCTTTTGCGTCGCAAAAGGGTTGTGTGAACTCTTGCTGGAGACGACTCAGTTATCCCCGGGGTAACTTTTCTCTTATTACTCACCCCCACAAAGGAGGTTGAGTAGTTCGCTAGGCCCTGCTTTCGCATCGCTGTTGCTCGTTGGGCGCAACAGCGTCAAGCCGGCTTATGCCCTTGCACTCTACGGTAGATTTCTGACCTACCTGAGCCGACCTTTGGGGGCCCTTGTTATCTTTTTGAGGGCGTGGCGCCCCACCCAAACTGCCTACCTATGGGTGTCCTCCCCGAAGGAAGTTAGTGGTACGATTCCAGAAGGGCGGTGTTTCATCGGCCCCTCGGTACCTGCCTAGCGACAGGCCCTTTGTAACGGGTCCCGCCTACACTACACATCCAGAACCGTATCACAACCACAGGCTGCAGTAAAGCTCCACGGGGTCTTCGCTTTCAGGTGGAGGATACTGGACTGTTCGCCAGTAAGTCAGTTTCGCCGGCTTCCGAGCGGGGACAGTAGCGCTCTCGTTGGGCCTTCATGCAAGTCGCCAATTAAGCGACAAGGTATTACGCTACCTATCTCCCCCTTTTTTCCACATTTTCCGTCAACGCTTTTTCAGCGAAGCGGAGCGAGCAGAAAAAGGGTTAAGAGGGTCATAGTTACCCCCGCCGTTTACCGGTCCTTCGTCCCGTTGGAACGGGTGTTCAGATACCGGCACTGGGCAGGCTTCAACGGCCATACAGAACCTTTTCGGTCTTGCGGCCATCTATGTTTTTATTAAACAGTCGGAGCGCCCTTGTCACTGCGACCAGCCTATCTCTAGGCTGGCACCCCTTATCCCGAAGTTACGGGGCTAATTTGCCGAATTCCCTCGCTCGAATTCTCGCCGACACGCCTTGGGCTTCTCACCCAGGGGCACCTGTGTCAGTTCTAGGTACGGTTGCAGTTTGCCCCTATACCCTTTTCACTGGCACCACGGATCATCCAAAGTCCCCCTACGGGAACCCCATCACGCTTTGGGACGGTTCTCGCCATTACGGCACTCCCCGTCCTTAATACGCTTAGACATCCTGGCAAGGATGCTTGGACTACCGCGATGCGTCAGGCATAGGGCTTTAACACTGCAGTGCAGGAATATTAACCTGCTTCCCTTTCGGATGCTGCGATTAAGCGCATCCTTAGGACCGACTAACCCTCGACTGACGGACATTGTCGAGGAACCCTTGCCCCTTCGGCGGAGGGGGTTCTCACCCCTCTTTGCTGCTACTCCTCCCAGGATCCGTATTCGAGTGCGGTCCATAAGAGCTCACGCCCTTACTTCTACCCACACTCGACACCTCCCTACTAGATCACCTATTCGGTGCTCCTGAGTATCGGTAGCTGGCTTTAGCCCCGTTCATTTTCGAGGCCCCATGACTCGACTGGTGAGCTGTTACGCACTCTTTAAAGGATGGCTGCTTCTAAGCCAACCTCCCAGTTGTTTTAGTCATGAGACGCCCTTTCTCATAACACTTAGCCAGCATTTAGGGACCTTAACTCAGGGCTGGGTTGCATTCCCTTTTGCACCACGGGCTTACCCCTGTGGCCCTCACTCCCGCCTTCTACGAGGTTCGCAACTTCGGAGTTTGATAAGATGCCGAGCCCTTTCGAGCCCTAAGCACCTAATCAGTCACTCTACATCACGAACGCTCTCTGGCGAGGTCTACCTGCGAGTAGTTTCGGGAGGAACCAGCCATTCCCGGCCTAGATTGGCCTTTCACCCCTATCCCCAGGTCATCCGAACGATTTGCACGTCAGCACCGGTTCGGTCCTCCACCCCCCTTTCGGAGGGCTTCAACCTACCCAGGGATAGATCTGCCGGCTTCGGGTCTCCCACCAGCGACTCCGGGCGAACACACCCAGTCCCTCACCCTTGCGGGTTGCGGACTTTTGCTTTCGCTCCGGCTACGCAGTTAACCTGCTTAACCTCGCCGCTGATCGGAACTCCCTGGCCCGTTTTTCAGCACGGACGTGACGACGGTGCATTACGCTTTCCCGCCGTCTCGGCTTATAGCCACCTGGTTTCAGGCACTTTTCACTCCCCGTCAAGGGTGCTTTTCAGTGTTCGTTCACACTACTATATCCACTATCGGACTTGTCACATATTTAGAGTTGGAAGTTTGTGCCTCCCGTATTCCCACGCGATATCCAACGCATGGTACTCTGGATACCTCCAATCTTCTTTCTTCCCTTCCCCTACAGGGCTATCACCCTCTATGGCGTCCCGTTCCAGGGAACTTCGGGTCAGGAAGCGAAGAAGTACGGAGGTCCAAACTCCACATCTCCGCTCCATTTCTGGGCGGATTCGGTTTGCTCTTTTCCCTCTTCGATCGCCTTTACTAAGGGAATCCCTATTGGTTTCTTTTCCTCCCCCTACTAAAATGCTTTACTTCGGGGGGTTCCCGGTCATTACTGACCGCCTTGCGGCAGGAAGTCCCATTCAGGCATCTGTGGATCAAAGGCTCCATGCGCCTACCCACAGCTTATCGCAGCTTGGCACGCCCTTCTTCGGTGGACAAGCCAGACCATCCCCCAAGTGGCGGAGTCAGCAGCAAGCGACACATCTGCCAACAGTCCAGTCCCACATGCCTATGAGCGGTATCACAGACGAATTTCTCGTCTTCACCATCTTCCCCTTGAACTTTCATCCAAGGGTGCATCATAAATGAGCAGGAATAAGTTATATAAGAACTTGTATTTAAAGTTTCACTTTTCGTATCTGGCATTTTGCCAACGCAGAGTTCACTCCACTGTAACGCTCTTTGCTAGATTTCTCGGCTTATCTATTGGGCAGTTCCGCTCCCTCGCAACAAAGTATGCCATTAACTGGAGGGCAGTTACTGTAAGTGCAGGTGTGATTATCTGGTGATTGTCTGGAATTTCAACAACAAAGTCCGCAAGTTCCTTTGCCTCTTCGTGGTTTTCTGTGGAGAAGAGTATGACTGGTGAGTTTCTAGCCTTCACTTCGGCTATGTTTCCAATCATCTTAGAATAGAGTTCGTCATAGGTGGCAATGGCAACTACTGGCACCTTCTCACAAAGGAGGGCGAGTGGCCCGTGCTTCAGCTCTCCAGCAGGATAGCCCTCAGCATGAATGTAAGAAATTTCCTTGAGTTTAAGAGCCCCCTCCAGTGCAATCGGATAATTGTATCCACGCCCTATGTAAAAGGCATTTTCATATTTTGCAAGCTCTTTACTCACATTTTTTATTGGTTCGGCATTGTCAAGAACTTTCTGAAGCTCAGAGGGGAGAACTCTCAGCGCATTTCTCAAGTTTGTTCTTGCACTTGTGGAAATTTCACTCCGCACCTCTCCAATGTCGACTGCAAGCATGTAGAGTGCAGTGATTTGGGAAACAAATGTTTTTGTGGCTGCAACACTTATCTCAGGGCCAGCATGGGTGTAGAATACAGCATCTGTCTCTCTAGTGATTGAACTACCAACCACGTTTGTGATTGCGCAGGTTGTGGCCCCTAACTTTCTTAAGTTTCTTGCTGCAGCAAGTGTGTCTGCGGTCTCACCACTCTGGGTGATGAAAAATGCGAGGGTGTCTGACATTGCCAGAGTAGAATTGCGAATTTCAGAGGAAATTTCTGCCTGAGTTGGTACCTTCAATAAATTCTCAAAGAGGTATTTCCCATACAGGGCGGCATGATAGGATGTACCGCACCCAATCAACAAAATCCTTTCAAATTCATTAAAATCAAGCTCTGCGATTCTAGAATCAATTCGACTTCTCAATGTGTCCTGGACTGCCTTGGGAATCTCGTAGATTTCCTTCAGCATGTAATGTTCAAACCCACCCTTTTCTGCATCCTCTATACTCCAAGAAACTTCATTTACCTCTTTCTGAAGAGTGTTGCCATTGAAGTCAAAAACCCGATAACCCTCCTCTGAAATTTCAACAATCTCATTATCATTCAGATACACCACTTTGTTTGTGTGCTGAAGAAAGCCAGGTATGTCAGATGAGAGAAAAATTTCGTTTTTTCCAATACCCAGCACTAGTGGGCTTTCATGTCTTGCACCTACTATTTTCTTGCTTTTTCTATCAAGCACAACGATTGCATAACTTCCCTTAAGATGCTGGAGTGCAGTTCGCACTGCATCAATCAAATTGTTGCCAGTATAGTATTTTTCAACCAGATGAACAATCACTTCAGAATCTGTCTCGGATGTGAAAACATGACCTTCACGCATTAGAGAATCCCTTAATTCCTTGTAATTTTCAATTATCCCGTTATGAGCAAGAGCAAGCTCTTTTTTGCAATCCATAAATGGATGGGCATTGTGTTTCAAAGGTGCACCGCAGGTGGCCCATCTTGTATGTCCAATCCCAATGTTGCAATCCACAAATTCCACAACACTTCTTAGAGCATCGACCGTGCCCTTATCCTTCATCAGGTAGAGATTGGAATCTGAGATTACCGAGATGCCTGCGGAATCATACCCTCTGTACTCCAGACGTTTAAGCATATCAAATATTATTGGCATGCAGTTGTTCCTTCCCACATAACCAATTATTCCACACATTTCACATCACCACAGCCTTGGATGGGATTCGCCCAGAAATCTGTGCGTTTGCATGTATCTTACAGTCATTGCCGACAAGTGTCCCTGGCTTCATGTAAACACCATGTTGAACACTGCATCTGGCACCAATGATTCCACCAATGTGCTTAATTTTTACAAGTTTTCCTTCCACCTCAACTGTGGCATCACCATGCAAGCCCTTGAGTTCGGACTCAATGGTTGTACCTTCTCCAATTACACACGACTGCAGCGTCGAATGCGGACCTATTGTAGAATTATCCAGCACAACTGTGTTTTCAATCATTGAAAATGGTGCAATTCTGACATTGTTTCCAATGGAGGTATAAGGCAGAATCACCACAGAAGGTCCAATTTCACACCCAGAACCGATTATAACAGGGCCATTGATACATGTGCCAGGATAGATTACTGTATCCTCTCCTATGTTCACCTTTCCACGGATTATTGCAGTGCTGTCCACTGTACCGGCAATTCTCTCCCTTATCTGGGCTGCAGCCATTGCATTGACATCCACAATTGACCACGGATACATCACATCCTTCCAGATGCTAGAAAGGGTAACTGCAGTGATTTCGCGTTTGACTGCACATTCTCTAATGAGGTCACTCAACTCGTACCTGCTGACTGCAAGGCATCTCTCAATTTCATCAAAAACACTGGGGTCTAACTTGAAAATTGAGGTGCTTATTATGTTGTAGTCCGGCATTGCGGGTTTTTCCACGATTGTTTTAAGAATTTTGCCTGAAACATAAGCCACTCCATACTCAGAGGGTTCGTCGCATTCTGTGAGCAATACCGCATTTCCCTTCGTATCACGGATGCTAGCAATCGCGTTTGGAAGGACTATGTTATCGCCTGGCAGAAGCAAGAATTCCTCTTTTATCAGATTCTTTGCCTGATACAGGGCATGGGCAGTGCCCAGTTGTTGGTTTTGAACCACATATCTTATGCTTGCATTCCACCTTTTTCCATCTTGAAAATAGCTTAAAATTCGTTCTTTTTTATACCCAACCACAACTATAATGTCCTTTATGCCATTTACTACGAGCGCCTCTATAAGATGTTCCATCAGGGGCTTGTTTGCAATGGGGAGCATCGGCTTTGGGATTTCTTCAGAGAAAGGCCACAACCTCTTTCCATACCCAGCAGCGAGAATTACTGCCTGCATTCAATCACAGCTCTCCCTACATTATCTCCATGGGATTTAATCTTTTTGGCAATTTTCAATTGTGAGGTAATTTTTAAATTCTTGGAATTCTTATACCTCTTATCATATATGAGAGGTAAAGATTATGCGAGAAAAACTGGGAGTACTCAACCTTGAAGTGATTCCGTATCGTGAGAGCCCAGAATATGTAGATACTGGATGGATTGATACTACTTTCACTCTCACGAGCAAAGAACTCATATTTTCATTTGAACAAAAACATGCAATCATCCCGATAGAAAGCATAACCGAAATCCATGCAATTCCAGAGACCCAAGAACTACGTGTCCGAAAGGGCTGTATTGCAATTGGATACTCTACAAAGAAGGGAGAGTTTGGCTACGCACTTCTTCGAGGACCGGAACTTCTAATTTCGGCATTAAGGTGCGCCCTTATTGTGATGACTGGAAAGGAGACAAAACTAGAGCAACCGTTGACTCAAGTTGAGCGGGGGCTCGTTCTTCTTCTATATCTGAATGTGCGAAATAAGAAAACCCAAGAGTTTCTATTGGCGACTTTCGGGAATGAACTTAAAGAGGCAATTGCTACCCTTCAGCAGAAAGGGTATATTGATGCAGAAAGTAATCTGACACCAAAAGGAATAAAGTTTTTGAAAGAGCGGGAGAGCTCTGTAATGGCAGTAGGCGAACCTAAAGCCCAGTTTACATTCCCTGAAGCGGCAAAGATGTTTGGAATGAGTATAGTTTTGGAAGCGAAAATGCGGCATTTGATAAAAACAACACGTGTACCTAGAAAGGAACTCCGCAAATTCTTTGAAAAACCCACTAAATCAGAACTTTTTGAGTTCCTCAGATATTACATTAAGAAAATGGGCATAGGCGAGATTGAGATTGAGGACTTCTCGCCTTTTAAGTTTATTATCTCTGTGAAAAACAATACTGTGCCTGACATATACATTGCACCTAGGGGCGCAAAGTCATGCTTTGTCCTAAGCCACTTCTTCTACAGAATTTTCTCAGAATGTTTTGGAATCTCTGCAAGTGTTGAAGAAACCGCTTGCATAAGTGAAGGAAAAAAGGAGTGCAAGTTCAAAGTTGAACTTCAACCATTGAATCTCTACCTTACAATTTTAAACATGGACGATGCAGAAAACCTAAGAAAAATTGATGCAGGAAAGGATGTATGCGCTAATCTAGCTGAATTTTACGATGCATTAAAACTTGTAAAGGACAAATCTCTCACTGAAAACGGAAAAATCTTTCTCAGATATACAGAAAACTATGGGATTGAGAAATGGGAAGATTTCCCGCCTCCATGGCATAATGAAAAAATTGACCCGAGGATTGCACTGGACCCTGAGTTCAGGAGGTTGTTCGAGGAATCCTGGAAGAGGATTCGTGAATGAAGGATATTACCAAACTCTTTGTCCCCGGGTGTTACAGAGTTTTGTCTGGAAGGATAAAGTGTGGAATCACAGTTGCTAGTTATGCGATTATTGAAAAAAATAATTTTGATGAATTTAAGATTAGAAAAGGACTGTATAATACAGACGAGACCATATCTGTGGGTATCCAATACCTAAGTTTGCTTGATACAACAAAGGACCTTGGAGTGATTAGAAAAAAAGTGAACCCGGAGAGTGTTGAGTGTGCTTGTGCTCTCTATGGAGGAATTGTGTGGATGCTAGACGACGAGATTCTGACAGTATGGAATGATTTGCCTAAGGGTTATGGTCTTGTTTTGTTTGAACTAGAGAAACAATTGTACGACTGTGCAGCAAACAAAGAAATGCCTAAAAAACATCAGATAGACCTTATAAGGCACGCACTTTCTAAAGACTTCCATTCTTTCAGCAAAATCCTTACAAACTGGAGGGCTAAATCAAAATTTCATGAGGAAAGAAAGGAACTTCTGGAACAAAGCTTATTCTGGGGAATTGGTGAGGATAGAAGGGGTTTCTCCGTGCTACCCGTTGAACCTATTACGCATTCAAATCTAGAAATGCTGGAAATCGATATGGGTGGGCTACGCATTGTGGAGGTTGCGAATGATTGAGCATGAGGTCCTTGTGATAGGAAATACTCTTTCTGCCCATATCACTGCAGCACTTTTGGCCAGAAAAGGAATAAATGTGGGTTTTGTAAGAAGGGAACAAAAAAGATTCCATGAGATCGGGAATCTCTGGCTTGGCTCACCAACACCCCTGATCGAATTAGCCGATGTGCTTTCATTCTCAGCTCGGCTTGGCAGAATAAAAGGTCTGTTTGTATACAGAGACCACAGAAGCTACAGATTACCCATCTCATTCCACCAGATGCTGCTATATAGCTACCTTCCTCTCCCATATAGATTTAAGATTGCAATTAACCTTATCAAACTGAATCAGCTTGATCCAGAAAAAGTAGAAATTTGCACGGCGAGAGACCTGTTGGAGGCCCTGAATTATGATAGTTATACTACCAGTTATTTGCTCTCAGTTGGGACCTTTGCGACTGGCATCCCTTGGAGTGGTATCGATGCCATCACATTTTTCGCATCTTTGTTCAAATTGAGGAAGGTCTACCCAGAGGTTTATTCAATTAGGCCTAACATTGAGCAATTCATGATGGATCTAACAGAAATCTATGACGAGAGCGATGGTATAGTTTACGATGCTGAATGCACTAGAATAAGTGTTGAAAATGATAAAGCAATTGCCGCATTTCTAGACGAAAAATCTGTCGAGGCAAAATTTTTTGTGCTTAGTACTGCCCCATATGAAATAGCAGGCCTCTTGAAAGAGCTAGAACATCCCGTACTTAAGGAATATGCAGGATTGCGTACTAAATGTCTAGATGTGAAAATTGTGTTGAAGGAAAAAATTTTCGGAGCAGCCACTCCTCTCCTGTTTGAGGAAGCCCCTCTATTTGGTTTCTCGCCTTCCAATGAGGGCTTCGAAGCAGGTGGAAGAGCAACCACATACTGGCGGTATTTTATTGGAAACGATGAGAAATCAAAAAATGTGGAGAATGTAATTAGAAAGTTTAGGGTTGTGATGGCCAGGGCCTATCCTAACTTCTGGTCTAATGTGGAGACAATAGAGCACATGGTTGTAGATGTGCCTTTGCCTTACTACAAGAAGCTACCCCAGACCCCACTAAGAAACCTATTCATTGGTACAAGAAATGTGTATGGAAATAATTTGAGGGACGAGGTGAGAGCTGGAATCGATGCCTTCATGCTCTGCCACAAACATCTGAGAAGGTGAGAATGAAAGATTAAATTGCGTTGGTGTAGATTATATCCATTCTCTGCTCAAAAAGGAATTTTTCAGAGGGCTTGAACAAATCTGGTGGAATTTCAAAGACCACCTTGCATCCATGCTCATGGGCAAAATCCACAATGTCCTTCACGAATTTAAGCACAGACACGAATTCATTTGTGATAAGAAATGCTGGGATTGCATCAATGTAAACAAGTCCTTTTCCTGCGTTGCCTCGCATAAAGTTCAGAATTTCCCTGAGAACTTCAAATTCCATCTTTTTTGCAGAAATTGCCTTTTCGTAGTGCGTGGTTTCAGTAATCCATATACAATCCATTTCTGTCCCTACTGGAAAGCCCCGTTTAAATTTTGTAGGAAAGTGGGCACTAACGCCAAGAATCCGATAGCCAGATATTTTTGATTTTATGGCCTCCCTTTGCTCGCTCAGTGCTTCTACAAGGATTGCGGAGCCCTCTTTCACACCGAACGCTTCCCTTGGCATCCTCTTCCCCTTTTTTTCCTGCCAGATTTCGGTTGTTGCAATTTTCTTGAGAAGATGCTGCTGCTCCGCACTCAAGCCAGTCATGGATGTTGAGAAAATAAGAACTGAGTTTCTTTTTCTGGATTCCTCAGCTGCAGCGCTGAGAAAAGCCAGCACCGCCTCAAATCCATTGATGGTGATCAAATAGTCCACATCGTCCATGTAAACTGCTCTTTTCTCGCCTTCTCTGACAAAACTGAAAACATGGTAGGCAATTTCAAAATCCAGATTTATCGGCTCGATCACATTTTCCTTTGAGGTGATCTCCGAGAGCCAGATAATGGGAATTTTTGTAAACCCAAAACTCTTTCTCACCTCATTTGGATGTTTTGTGGTAATGCAAAAACCTGGCATTCGATTGGTAATTCCACGAAAAATTTCAAATCCATTTTCACCATCAACAGAGTTAACAAGCACAACATCCCCCTCTTGAATTTCGACACCAGCTTCAGGCACTGCAATCTCTTCCGGCTTTTCCTCCACCACTGCCTCTACTGTGAACAATCTGTATCTTACTGCAGCATACATCACAAACGCATCAAGAAAGAGAATGTAGAAAGTACCAGAAGGAACGCCATAAATCGGAAAATTACTGTTCTCCAAATACTCACTAAAAACACCTGTAGGCAGTGCTGTGATTGCAAAGATTGCAGCGCCAATTGCAATTAATTTTATCTGGGCTCTTTCGATTTTGGTTCGGGCATCAATGTAAGATGTAATGAAATTGTAGAATAGAACACCGACAAAAACAAACAGTGGGAAAAGGAGGTAGGTGAGGAGAGGCCCAAAGTCGTTCCCGTAGCCCGCCCAGTAATATACCATTTTTTCTACCATTGCATCCGTGAATAAAATCACAGGCGAAATAATTGCCATTGAGACAATCATGAATGCTACGAGCAATTTCTCTTCCTTCTGTGTGATTTTTCTGATTGGAAATATGAAGGAGAGATAGACACCCGTGAGGAAAATACCGATGACCGCAATGCAGGTCAATTTTCCGAAAAAGAGAGCATAGGGATAACTCCATGCCCCCATATAGTTATCTGGCGTTACAACAAATGAACGAACTACGAACTCAGAAATTGCCCAGAGAAGTGCAAAGGAGAAGAAGGGAAGAAATGCTTTTATTATCTGTTTTGCCTTTGTCTTCTTCAACAAAACTGCAATAAAGACCAGATGAACCACAATTGAGATTGCAGGAGGCAGAGCGTAGGGATTTATTTCCATTATCAATTAGAATGTATTAACCGATATAAAGATTGGGACACTGTATTAAAAAGGATTCAATGTGCTGAACCAGAACACACAAAATGGTCAAATCCAAAACCTTAATATCCCATTCCCTAATAAGATGTGTGATGACACTCGTGGACGAGAAAAAAATCCAGCGAATGGAATACGAAATTGCGAAACTCAATCTTAGGGACAAAACCAGTGATTGGAGAAAAATTGAGAATGAAGTATTCACAAGAGACCTGATGCTCGCCCTCTACAAGCTGATGAACGATGGATATTTTGATACTCTGGACTACCCAATTTCCACAGGCAAGGAAGGTAATGTATTCAAGGCGAGCGGGAAAAAGTACGGAAATGTAGCTGTGAAAATTTATCGGGTAGGCAACGCCAATTTCAACAGGATTTGTGACTACATAAGAGGGGATAGACGATTCAAGTATGTGGGTAAGGACAGGAAAAGAATCATCTTCACATGGGCACAGAAGGAATTCAGGAATTTAAGAATCATGTTTGATGCTGGAGTTAGAGTGCCAGAACCACTGGAATTTCTGGACAACATTGTAGTGATGAAGTACATAGGCACGAACAGTGCTCCTGCGCCCATGATAAAGGATGTAGAAGTGGAGAATCCAGAAAAAACTTACAAAGATGTGGTAAGAATGTACAAACTCATTCTCAAGTCAGGGCTTGTGCATGGGGACATGAGCGAATTCAACATGCTCTATTTTAGAAAAAAAGTTTACATAATAGATGTTGGCCAGGCAGTGACAAAGGAGCATCCTAGATTTTTTGAATTATTGAGGAGAGATGTGTTCAACATTGCAAGATACTTTGGAAAACTTGGCGTTGAACTTGAGGAAAATCAATTGCTCAACGAAATGCTGGAGGTGCTGAAAAAATGAGTGTATTTTATGTGCGAATTCCAACAGAGCGCATCGGTGCATTGATTGGTGAAGAGGGAAGAGCGAAGAAGGAGATTGAAAAGAAATATGGTGTCAAGATTTTTGTAGATTCTGAGACGGGAGAGACCACAATTGATGCAACCGCCCTGAATGACCCACTTCTTTGCATCAAATTGAGAGATTATGTGGTGGCAGTGGGTCGGGGCTTTTCCCCAGAAAGAGCCAGAAAAATTTTTGAAGAAGATACTTACTTTGAGTGCATAGACATAAAGGAGTACACCGGGAAAAGCAAAGCAGCACTGGTTAGAATTCGTGCACGCTTGATAGGGAAAAATGGAAAAACAAGGAGAATAATTGAGGAATTAACTGGCACTGAGGTCTCAATCTACGGGCACACTGTGAGCATTATTGGTCAGTATGAGAACTTCAGAATTGCAAAAGAAGCAATTGAAATGCTGCTCAACGGTAGCGAGCACAGCACTGTCTATAGATTCCTTGAAAGAAAGAGAGAAGAACTCAGAATATACGAAATGGGTTTTGCTCCTTGAGGTGAAAACTTGGGAAGAATTGAACTTCATGCCCACACTGTGCTGAGTGACGGTGCCTTTATTCCCACAGAACTGGCAAGAAGGGCTGAGGTGCTCGGGCATGAAGCAATTGCAATCACAGACCATTGCGGTGCAAATGTGGTTGAAGTTGTGAAGAAGGTAAAAGCGGAATGTGAACTTGTTAACAGATTCTGGAAAATAATAGCGATTCCAGGTGTTGAGTTAACCCATGTGCCTCCTGAGTCAATCCCTGAACTTGCTGCCATGGCTAAAAAAGCAGGTGCAAAGGTGGTGATTGTGCATGGAGAAACCCTTGCAGAACCAGTCCCTGAAAACACAAACGAAATTGCTGCTGTCTGCGAGGATGTGGATATAATTGCCCATCCTGGCTTAATCACATACAGGACCGCAAAACACGCCCAAGAGCATGGAATCCTTCTGGAAATCTCATCACGGAAGGGACACTGCCTGACAAACGGGCATGTGGTTAAAGTGGGAAAGCGGGCGGGAGCCGAATTCGTGGTTAATTCTGATGCCCATGATTTCGATGACCTCCTTTCCCTGGTAAAAGCATACCGTGTAGCACTCGGAGCAGGTCTTACTGGAGAGGAAGCATACATTGCACTTGAGCAAAATCCCAGAAGATTTCTGAAATGATCAGAGTTTACTTTTTCGCCACTCCCAAAAATTCCAGAATGCAAATAAAAGAAGAAGAGCAGATGCAACTGCAAGTGATGCATAAATCTGGGTCTCTCTGCCTTCCTCTCCATGTTGTAATGGTAAAACCACAATGCTCAGAGTTGCGTTTTTCTCAAGGAAAGGGGCACTGACTGTCCCATAAACTCTCGCCTCAATCTTAATCGTTGTTTCTTCTCGCACCTCAGGCACTCTGTAAGTAAATTCAAAAGACCCATTTGCATCAGTGTAGCCCGTTGCAATCACCTCATTCCCACACCATGCATATACACTTGCACCCTGAACCAGTTTTCCATCCCGCAACACAGTAATCTTGATTTTAACTGTGCTACCAGCGTAAACAGGCATTTCCTCCAAACTCAAGTTTAATTCAACAGAGGGGGTGGGATGCACCGTAATCGTAATGTTCTTCGTCGTGTTTCTGTACCCGGGAAACGAAAAAATCGCACTG
The DNA here is from genome assembly GCA_038874435.1 of Thermoplasmata archaeon. Lineage (NCBI taxonomy): Archaea > Methanobacteriati > Thermoplasmatota > Thermoplasmata > Thermoplasmata archaeon. The sequence goes on along the minus strand of JAVZCK010000008.1, from coordinate 17,289 downwards.
AGTGTGATGTTTTCTTTATTTTTCACTGCAGGTGCGGTGTAAACCACTGCAAAAATTCCATCAGCATCTGTAAAACCAGAGTAATTGGAGAGTGCCCCAGCAGGCACCGAAAGATTTACAGATGCATTCATCGCAGGCATTATTCCTGCAACTACAGAGAATGTAATTCTCACCTGGGTACGTTCGTAAAGTGTGGGTTGAGAAGGATAGACGGAAACCTTGAGTTCTGGCTTCGGTGCAGAAATACAGTAAATTCTGCCTTGAGAATCTCCAACGAAAATATTTGAGGAGACGAGGGAAAGCTCACTAATTAGATTTGCATCAAATCCAATCGACCAGATTACCTCACCAGTGTTCTGTTTCAAGCAGTAAAGGGTATTGCCAGAGGCGAAGAGAATGTTGTAGCGATTTACCACGGGTGACTGGAAACACTCAGAAGCAGTGGAAAAATTCCAGAGGTCAGAACCATCCTGAGCAGAGAGTGTGTAAAGAGTGCCATTTCTGGTCGCCGTAAAAAGAAGTCCATTAGAGTAGGCAGGAGAAAAGGCCTCACAACCCATGTCCTGCTCCCATTTTGTTTCTCCTCCCAAAGCGTTCAGTGCCAGAATTTTTCCATTTTCGGTTGTTACTATGAGATTGCCAGAGGCGACCATTGCAGATGTGAAATTCATATTAAACTCTCTCTCCCAGATTGTCTTATTCTGGTTAAAACACCAAATCTTGTTTTCAGTTAGAATGTAAAGAGAGTTTAAATATGCAAGAGGTGGCACTGTGATTTCTTTTTCAAAGTACTGCGACCAAAGAATTGTTCCGTCGGCATCCACCGCGGTCAACCAGTTTTTACCTGCTGCAAATATAGTGTTGTTCCAGTAGAGCAGGTGCTGGTAGCACCCATGTCCAATAAACACCTGCCTATGAAGATAGCCAGAGTATCGCTCGAAAAAGTAGAGAATTCCCTCTGCATTCCCCACAATCAGAAAATTGTCCACAATCAGAGGCGTAGCAAACACAGTGCCCACAGCATACTCCCACAAGGTTGTATTGCTTTCTACAGAAACCGCTGTGAGATTGCTAGTTTGAGGCGTCAGATAGGCATAGATTCCATCGGAAACTACGGAAGTGGTTGAAATTGATGGTTGGCATCTCTCCCACCTTACTTCTACCTCTGCTGGAATGTAGGTATCCACAAAGCCAGTTCTTCTTGGGTCTCCCATATACATACACCAGCCACTTGTAGTGGTCGGAAACAATGTCGCCTCCTCCTGAGTTTGCGGAAAAGAGACAGCCAAAGCTGGAGATATGAACAACCAGATCATGAGAAATTGAGCTAGCAAGCCAACAGATGCATGTTTCATTTCTCTCAGGAGATTAACTTTCTACCGATAAACTTTTCTGAGAAATCAGTATCCCAAATAAACTGGAAAAATTGAATAATGTCAATGTTCTTCTCCTAACTATTAATGGTTCGTTGAAAATTCTTTTTCTCTGCTAGTTCATTTTCGATATTTAGATTTATCACAACCTCTGCAATATCACAAGCATACTCCGCACACCTTCTTATGCTCTCTAAAATCATTCTCATGTTGGCTATCTCTGAGATTTTTCTTCTTGACTGGAGCTCTTTTATCGCTTGCCCTTCCATAATCACAGTGTTTCTTTCATTTGAAATCACCTCTTCCGCCAGTGTGCAATCCTTAGTGAAAAGGGCTTTAATTGCATCCTCAAATGATTTTCTTGCAAGATTGCTCATCTCGAGAATGTGTGTATATTCCTTATCGGTAATCTTAATATCAGTTTCTATTATAGATTTAGCAATTGTAGTCGCATGGTCTGCAATTCTTTCTACAAATTTCACAATCACTCTGTAGCCAAGGCAATCCTGACGGCTCGATAGCCCTATCTCCTGGAGTACCTGCTCATCTACCACAGCCGCTTTCAACTGGCGAACAACATATAATCCAAATCTGTCCACTTCATCATCTAGATTTATTATCTCGCTTGCAAGTTTCTTATCTTGGTTCTTCAATGCTTGAATAGATTTTTCGTGCATGAAACTAGCGATGAGGCACATTCTTTTCAATGCATTTTCGATTGAGAGGTCTGGGTATCTCACCAACACCTGTATTTTGATTTCTTCTTCTGTTTCTGATATTATCTCTGTACCAACCAGTTTTTTTCTTATCAGGTCTTTTATTCTCGTTCTTTGGAGCGTATCTATACTTTTCTCATCCGTTTTTATATAGATATATTTGTATCCTAGCAGATAGAGGGCAATTATCTTTCTTCCAATAGCATCGGCTTCGTCGTCACTGGAAACTTTAATCAATGCGATATTTGAGCGTTCTTGAGGGCGTCCAGAGCCACGAGGTGTCAGAACCAGAGAGTCTCCTTTCTGATAAATCGTTACCTGGCTCCCAGCTTTCAGTCCCCAGAAACTGACCCACTTTTTCGGTAAGGAAACCACATAGGTGGACTTACCAGTAAACTGAATTTTTCTCACTTCTTCGTGAGTTTGCTCCCCTGTCTTAGATTTCTCTATATTTTCCGTATTATCTATATAGTTCATATTTATCACTATACCCTATTCGGACAAAGTATATAGGTTTTTCCACCATATACATAAACAGGTGAAACCATGATAAAGCGGAAGGAAAACGCAGGAATTGGAACAGGCGCTCTGGTAGCAACGATTGTTGTGTTGTTGGCAATAGGGTTTTTCGGTGGCTACTTTGTCGGAATGGCCAGTGTGACACCACAGCAAAGCGGAGGGAATAATGAGGACAGTGCATGGAGAACTGAGAGCATAAAAATTTCTGGCTCTACCACGGTTCTCCCGATTGCAAACGAGAGTGCAGTGGTCATGATGAACAAATACTCGGGTGTAACAATAACAGTTCAGGGTGGTGGCACTGGAGTTGGCTACAGCAACATTATTGATGGAGTTGTTGACATTGGCATGGCTTCCAGAGACCCGAAGAGTAACGAAATCCAGAAGGCGAAAAACAAGAGTGTGGATCTCTGGCTACACCAGATTGCCTTAGATGCAGTTTGTGTGGTAGTACATCCAGCAGTTGGAAATTCAAGTGCACCCCTTAACCTGACATTGCAAGAAGTCGGTAAAATCTTTGGAGGGGTCTATAAATACTGGGATGAGGTGAAGCCCTATCTTCCCCATAAGGAGATTATTGTTGTGGTCAGAGAGCCCGGTTCTGGTACAAGAGCCACATTTGAAGAGTTTACAATGCATCCCTGGAACTATACTGTAGTATCCAGTGCCAGTGTACAGCCCAGTAATCCTGCAGTCAGAACCAAGGTGGAGACAACACCGTATTCAATCGGGTATGTTGGCTTCGGTTTCCTCTCCAGCAACATGCATGCAGTTTCCTTAGCAAAGGCGGATGGAATGCCATACGTTACTCCGACAAAAGAATCAATTGCAAAGGGCGACTTCCCAATTTCCAGGTACCTCTACTTGGTGACAAACGGGCAGCCAAAGAGCGGGTCGTTAGCAGACCGTTTCATTGACTTTGTCCTTTCAAAGGATGGACAGCAAATCGTGGAAAAAAATGGGTATCTGAAGCTGCCCTACCTCCACGGAAACTAAGCGTGTCGTGATACCATGGCACTAAAATTTAAACTGATGAAATTTTTTAAATCCATCCGAAGGGAGCCAGTGAGAGGGCTTCTTTTTTTCTCCAGTTTTATTTCAATAATTTTCTTATTTTTGATGCTTGTGTTTATCCTGAAAGAAGGTGCCCAGGCACTCTTGATGTTCGGTGTGGGTTTTGTTGTTGGTCCCGTCTGGGAGACAAATTCTGATTTGTATGGAGCATTGCCGTTAATCTACGGTTCCTTGATGATTGTTGTCGGTGCACTGGCTATTGCAGTTCCCCTTGCCCTTGGCACATCTGTTTTCATATCAGAGATTGTGCCATTTTCAATCAAAGACATTCTAAAATCAATGATAGAACTTCTCGCCTCCATTCCCTCAATCATCTACGGATTTATAGGAATTCTGGTTGTTGCACCGTTCATTGCGTCATTATTTTCCATTCCGAGCGGCACTGTAGCGCTGACTGCAGCAATCATTCTTGCAATAATGACCATACCCACAATCGTTGGAGTTTCCAGTGAGATAATTTCTGCAGTCCCAAAGGACTACAAAGAAGCCGCACTGGCTTTGGGAGCCACTAAATGGCAAACAATTAGACATGTGGTGTTGCCCACCGCAAAGTCAGGCGTAATTGCTGGAATTCTTTTGGGGTTTGGAAGAGCCATCGGTGAGACCGTGGCTGTTTTGATGGTGGCTGGGAACACCGCGGTTATTCCTTCGCCTCCATGGAACTTTCTATCTCCAGTTTACACTCTAACTGGTGCCATTGCAATGCAGATGGGTGAGGCTTCTGTTGGAAGTTTGGAATACAGTGCATTGTTCGGGTTGGGTTTAATCCTCTTCATCATCACATTCATTGTGAATACACTAGCGGATATTATCATAAATAAAGGAAGCAAAAAGGGAGCGAAAAAATGAGACACAGAGGGAAACGGACAAAGGAGTTGACAATATTTTCAATCTTCGGACTTTGCACTGCAATCTGCCTGCTTGCCTTTCTCTGGATAACTGCAATTTTGCTTTCTGGTGCAGGCACACTTTCATCCTCGTCCCTCACAACCCCTGTGCTGAACGGCGGAATGTTTGAAATGGTCATAGGGACAATCTATCTTCTTCTAGGTTCTGCTGCCGTTGCAGGCCCAATAGGTGTGTTGGCTGCCCTTTATCTCGTTGAGTATGCTCCAAAGAATAGAATAACTAGATTGATAGACCAGGCCATCAACAACCTGGCTGGGCTTCCCTCGATTGTCATTGGACTTTTTGGGTATGCCTTTTTCTGCAGACAGCTTGGTTTTGGAATCTCCCTTGCTGCCGGGTGGCTCACCCTTTCCCTGATGATGCTGCCCATAGTGATAAGAGGGTCTGAAGAAGCGATAAAAATGGTTCCCAGCAGTTTCAAGGAGGGGGCCCTTGCACTTGGGTCTTCTGAGTGGCAGGTATCCCATACTATAACCCTCCCTGCAGCTGCACCAGGGATAATTACAAGTATCCTGCTAGGTATTGCAAGAGTGGCTGGTGAAACCGCTGCAATTCTTTTCACTTCATGCGTGATGGTGACACGCGGACTTCCAAAAACACCCCTCGACCCTATTATGGCTCTAGCATTTAATCTCTATGTCAAAATTGTGGCGCTCGGTGAAACACCCGACAAGGTTTTTGGTGTAGCTTTAGTCCTTTTCATTATTGTGATTGTATTTGCAGTAGCTGCAATCATTCTCAGAATTCACTACAGGAGGAAACAACCATGGCTCAGGTGAAAATAGAAGGGCTGAATCTCTGGTTCAAGAACAATCATGTCCTCAAGGACATAAGTTTGGAAATTCAGGAAAATGCAGTAACTGCGATAATGGGCCCTTCCGGATGCGGAAAAAGCACATTACTTCGCTGTCTCAACAGAATGAACGAAATCATAGAGGGCTGCAAGACAAAAGGTGCAGTTTACCTTGATGGCAAAAATATCTATGACGAAAAAACAGATGTATATGAGTTGAGAAGACGCATTGGCATGGTTTTCCAGAGACCGAACCCACTGCCGAAATCTATATTTGAGAATGTGGCTTTTGGATTACGGATTCACAAGATGGCTGATGGAAAGACCATGACAAAAATTGTGGAAGAGAGCTTAAAAGGAGCCGCCCTGTATGATGAGGTGAAGGATAGGTTGCACGAGAGTGCATTCAGTTTGTCCGGTGGACAGCAGCAGCGACTCTGCATTGCAAGGGCACTTGCTGTAAAGCCAGATGTAATCCTGATGGATGAACCCTGCAGTGCGCTGGACCCTATTGCAACTGCAAAGATCGAGGAGTTAATGCAGGAGCTCGCAAAAAAATACACGGTGATCATTGTCACTCACAATGTACAGCAGGCGGCAAGGGTTTCGGATAATGTGGCTTTTCTCTACATGGGTAAGCTTGTGGAGTATGGGAAAACCACAGAGGTCTTCGAAAATCCCCAGCACGAGCTGACAGAAAGGTACATCACAGGAGAATTTGGATGAGGTGATGAAATGACAAGAATGATTGAAGCAAGCTTGGACGAACTATCCAACATGATGTATGAGATGGGCGAACTGGCCTACAAAGTGGTATCGCTCGCAATTTCTGAATGCATAACCTGTACAGAAAACTATAGTGAGGTAAGAGAAATTTCAAACAAGCTGATGAGCATGGAAGATGCTGTAGAGGAGAAAGTGGTAGAGATAATTGCTAGGTATCAACCTGTGGCATCAGACCTGAGAAAAATCAAGTCCTCGATGAAAATTGCATATGATTTTGCCAGATTTGGAAGATATGCATTAGACATTTCCTTCACGAACAGGCGTACTGGTGGCTTATGCCATTGCGAGCCATGGATTGTTGATTACATTACAGAAATGGGAGAAAAAACTCTAGCGATGGTAAAAATGAGCATAGATGCACTTAAGAACTATTCACCGACCCTTGCAGAAAACATTTCTACTCGGGAACACGAATTGGATAAAATGTACTTTGACTTCTTTGACAGATTATCTGCTCACACGCCAGCAACCACACAATGTATAATCTCAAGTGTACTGATCGTCCGCTATCTTGAGAGAATTGGAGACCACACCACATACCTCTGCAAATCAATTGTGTACATGGAGACAGGAGAAAAGATTATGATTGTATGATTACGGGGTTGCACCCTACGGTACCACGAGGGGCTACGCCCCTTACGGTAACCCCCGAGGGTTGGCACCCTTACGCTAACCCGCATTAAGGGGATGCTTTCAGCATCTCCGAACCTACCCCCATTTTGGATGAAACCTTTTCGGGGTGCGAAGCACCCTGAAAAGGGTTCTGAGAAAGGTTTATTTTTATGGATAGAATGCAGGAACCCATGGAATTGATGGATGCGATTGCAAACCGAAGGTCTGTGAGAAAATATCAGGAGAAGGATGTGGCTGATGAGGTTGTGAAGAAACTTCTTGAAGTTGGAAATATGGCACCTTCTGCTGGCAACCTGCAGGCAAGGGACTTCATAGTGGTGAGAGATAAAAAAACAAGAGAGGCACTGGCAAAGGCAGCACTTAATCAGGATTTTGTAGCTGAAGCACCAGTGGATATTGTCATTTGCACGAATGAAAAGAAAATAAAAAGGTATGGAAGCAGAGGGACAACGCTCTACACATATCAGGACACAGCCGCATCTGCAATGCTGATTATGCTTGCAGCCCTTGAGCATGGGCTTGGAACTTGCTGGGTAGGGGCTTTTGACGAGGAAGCGGTGAGAAAAATCCTGCAAATACCAGAGTATGCAAGACCTGTAATAATTATTCCTGTTGGCTATCCTGCCGAACAGCCAGAAATGCGAAAGCGTGCACCTATTGAAGAATACCTCCATCAGGAGCGATGGTGATGCAGGTTTATCCAATCCTTGGAGAGGGCTATAGTTCAAACATCTACTTGGTGAAAGGAAATAGGAATGTCTTAATTGATGCTGGGCTAGGAGTAGAATTGGAGGCAATCATAGAGAGGATTGCAGCATTACTTGGAAATAAAAAACTTGACGCACTGATTCTGACACACAGGCACATGGACCACATTGGCGGGGCTGAAACGATTGCAAGGCATTTCAACACAAAAGTTTATTCCTGCAAAATTGAGGCAGAGGCAATAAACTCCAGGGATGGGAGAAGCACATGCGCGTACGCGTTCGGAATGGCACTGCCTGAAATTACAGTGCTAGATGTGAAAGAATTTAACTGGGAGGAGATGCAGGTTATTTCTACACCCGGACATACGGAAGGTAGCATTTCCATTTACTTTCCAACACAAAAATGGCTTTTTTCCGGTGACACAGTTTTCCTCTATGGCTCAACTGGTAGATGGGATTTGCCCACAGGTGATTATCAGGCGCTCCTCCACTCGATTGAAATCCTGGAAAAACTTGATGTGGCTGGGCTTTTCCCCGGACATGAGGGCTATGCTGAGACAGATGGGCATGAGCACATAACTTCCGCCCTCGAATTTCTGAGAGGTGCTTTTTCTTGAATGAGGAAGAGCTGGCAAAATACAGAAAGGCAGGAAAAATTGCAAGTGAGGCGAGAAATCTAGGTATGAATTTAATCAAGGAAGGAAAAACCTATCTGGAGGTTGCAGAGGAAATCGAGAATTACATTCTGGAAAAAGGAGCGAAGCCAGCATTCCCTGTAAATTTAGCCACAGACCATCAGGCAGCCCATTATTCGCCAGCAATCAATGATAAGAAAAAAATTGTTTCCGGAAACCTGGTAAAGGTGGATGTGGGTGTGCATGTGGATGGCTACATTGCAGATACTGCAATAACTGTTGAGGCAGGCGGAAGCGAGAGCTACAGGATGCTTGTGGATGCGGCAAACATTGCCCTTGAGAACGCAGTCGGGCTATGTAATCATGCTATGCCTGTGAGAAAAATCGGCGGGAAAGTAGAAGAAACAATCAGGGCCCTTGGCTTTGTGCCAGTTTCAAATCTCACAGGCCATGAAATCAAGAGGTATCTGCTCCATGGAGGTAAAAGCGTTCCAAACATTCTGGATAACAATACAGATGTGATTGTCGCAGACGATGTTCTGGCGATAGAGCCGTTTGCAAGCACAGGCAGTGGTTATGTTGATTCTGATGGCAAAAGTAACATTCTGAGAATTGTGAGGGAGCGAAAGCTGGAGCCAGAGCTTCAGGAATTTTATTCAATGCTCAAGCAGAATTTTGCTACGCTGCCTTTCTCACCCAGGTGGTGCTTGAAGCTGGACGCGCATGCCCAGGAAAAGCTCAGCAAGTTGATAAAGTATGGAGTTCTCTATGAATACGCTATTTTGTCAGATACAAGGCAAGGCATAGTCTCTCAAGCAGAGCACACTGTGATTATCGGTAAAACTGGTTGTGAGGTGATTACCAAATGAGCATGCTCACAAGAGCAATGAAATTCGTAGTGCTCCTTTTTGTAGCTGGATTTTATCTGATGCTCATTTCCGCAAACTATCTCGGACTCCTCTACTCACTCTACATTGTGCCCAGAAACATTCTTCTCCTCAATCCCTCACTTGATTTTGGTCTATTTGTTCCCTATTACATCCACCTCTTCACTCTCTCTGGCGATTTCGTGCTTGCATACTACTTTTTCATGGTTTTCCTTCTTTTCTTTGGTTTAATTTTCCTCGTATGGCTGAACTGGAACGGATGCTTGAAGGAGATAAGAGAACGCAGACATGTGCTTACTGCTTCGCACAATCCCTTACTCATAATCAGCGAAGTTTTCTGCGTAATTGTGTTCATCACAATTGTTTACAATCTCCTGCTCTCTGCTGGAAATGTAACGCCTGAAACACCAGAATTTGAAACTGAGCCAATCTGGGAAAACATGCTGCTGCTTGCCAATGCCTCCATCTACGAAGAATTCGCAGTCAGGGTTGTGCTTCTCGCTCTACCCCTGTTTGCAGCCCAGTTTATTGTCAGTAGGAAGGTGAATTTCAAGGCATTTTTTACTGGCGGACAGAAGCTTGACTGGATTTCTGGAATCCTTGTTTTTATTTCCTCTCTGATTTTCGGTCTTGCCCATGCTCTCTATGGTTGGGACATCTACAAGGTGTTACCCGCCTTCGTCGCTGGCCTTGGATTCGGGTATGTTTATCTCAAAGGCGGAATTTTTGCACCGATTCTGATGCACTTTGCGTTTGATTACATGGACATCACCTACATGCTCGCAGTAAAGGAAATTCTTACACCCGCAGCAGAACTCCTTGCCATGCCAGGCATATTCGTAGAGGTAGTTATCCTGATGTTTGCAATTGCTGTGGCTCCAATTATCCTGTTTGCGTATCTTAAAAAGTTCTTTGAGAAAATGAACTTGGTTTCTTCGCCTCGGGCATCAGAAGATACCAGGAGACAGGTTGAAGGCGGCTTGGTTTCGCTTCAGTTTTCAGTTGGTACCTGCCCGAGATGTGGTGCCACTGATGCAAAGTATATTGACGGTAACACTCTTGAATGTCTTAGATGTGGAGAAAAGCGGAAGATGGGGTGAAAAAATGGATTACAAGTATCTGAAAGTTGAGAAAAAAGACGGAAAATGTCTGGTTGCGATAAACAGGCCAGAGAAGTTGAATGCACTGAGCAGTGAGCTGCTGAAAGAACTTGAGTGCGCCTTCTATGAGGCATGCTGTGATGAGGGCGTTGGTGTACTTGTGATAACTGGAATAGGGAAGGCATTTGTTGCTGGAGCGGACATAAGTGAGATGAAGGAGTTTGGTTCCGTGGAGGCGGAGCAGTATTCCCTGCAGGGCCAAAAGGTCTTTGGGATGCTGGAGAAAATGGAAATTCCAGTTATTGCAGCAATAAATGGGTATGCACTGGGTGGTGGGCTCGAGCTGGCATTGAGCTGCGATTTCAGAATTGCAAGTGAAAATGCGTTGCTTGGTTTGCCTGAAATCACGCTCGGACTTGTGCCTGGCTTCGGAGGAACTCAGAAACTGACAAGGATTGTTGGCATTGCTAAAGCGAAGCAGATGATAATGCTGGGCGAGCGGATAAATGCAGCTGAGGCATTACAACTGGGCCTTGTGCATAGAGTTGTGAAACCAGAGGAACTTGAGAAAGAGGTGGATGCACTGGCTGGAAAACTTCTGGGATTGGGCAGAGTGGCTTTGAAAACAGCAAAGTATCTGATGAATGCCTCGCTGGATTTGCCCCTGCAAGAGGGGTTGAACATGGAGGCAAGGGCTTTTGCGTTGCTTTTCAGTGGCAGGGAAGCAAAGGAGGGAATTGAAGCATTTCTGGCAAAAAGGAAGCCGGAGTTCAGGAAGTGAGAAATTGCGTGGTAAAAAGGTTCGTGGGTTTAGAAAAACGGTGAAAGAGATAGAGAGGGAATTAGAAAAAGATAAGGAGAAATCAAAACATCTGGGGAGAGGGATGCGGTTCGTTGAAATGGGGAAGTGGGAAGAGGCAGACAGGGAATTTGAGCTTGCCCTGGGTTTTTTGAAACAGGAGGAAAAGGAGAGATTTCTGGGTTTTCTACTGATGCTTGATATTGGCGTGGCTACCAAAACTGACGAGCACAAAAAGGTCGTGAATTTGGTAGAGTATGCAATGAAAATTCACCGGAAGCTCGATGATGAGCACCTGATTGCCTTCGACCTCGGGGAGCTCGGAATAAGATATGTAAAGCTGAGGAAGTATGACAGGGCGATTGAGTATCTTTGCAAAGCCATTTCAATGTTTGTGGCTGAAGGGAATAAACGATGCGAGGCGGAACTGAGAGAGGAACTGGGAAATGCATACCTGGAAAAGAGGAAACTGGAGAAGGCGGCTGAGGAATTCCAGAAAACGCTCGAACTCAGAAAAATGATTCCAGAGATTGAGAGCGAAATCGTATGTCATGGAAATCTGGGCATCATTTATGGGATGCAGAGGAAGTATGAGAAGGCATTGGAGCATCTGAACAGGGCATTTGAATTGCAGAAAAAGATTGGAGATGTAGCTGGCACTCTGCCTACTCACATCAATTTGGGCCATGCGTATTCGCACATTGGGGAACACAGCAGAGCTGCGAAGCATTACAAGCGTGCAATGGAACTTGCAAGTGCACTTAAAGATTACAAAACCGCAGCAGAGTGCGGTTCCTGGCTCGAGGACGAAGAGGAGAAATTGGGTGGAAAGGAAAAATAGAAAAAGGCAGGGGAAAAGCAAAAAAAGTAGGGGGTTTGGAGAGGGGAAGGGAAAATCATCCTAAAAACTCCCACACCATCTGGATTCCCGCAATGAACAGCATGCTGATAAAAATTATTTTCAGTGGTTTTTCCTTAAATTTCTTTATTCCAATTCTAGAGCCAATAAATGCACCTAGAAAGGCAATTGGTGCTAGTAAGAAGCCAGAAAAGCTTGCTGTCGAAAATGTAGGAAGCAGGAAAGCATTTGTGAGTATGCCTCCAAGGGTCGTGAGACAGATTGTGAAGGAGGAGGTGCCGCTCGCCTCCTTGGTTTTGCAGGAAAGGAGGTAGAGAAGCACTGGCACATTGAAGACACCTCCTCCGACACCAAAAATCGCTGAAACAACGCCAGAAAAGTAAGAAATCAAGGCGACAATTATGTAGTCCTTTTTCTCAATTTTTTTTTCTACGCAAGTATTGTTCTTCATTGTATCATACAGCATTTTAACGCCCACAGCAAAAGCGAGAATAGCAAAGAGAAGGTAAAATATTGAATAGTGAATCTGGAGACCGATGAAAACACCTGTGATTGAGCCAGGAATTGAAAAGGCGGCTATCAGGAAAGCATAGCGATACTGCACGAATTTGCCACGCCAATGGTTGTAGGCAGCTGCAATTGAAGTTGCGAATACGAGAAAAAGTGAGATGCAAACAATTGTGTCCTTATCTGCGAATGCGAAAGCCACGAGCAAGGGTGTAAAAAGCATGCCCCCACCTAGCCCGATGTTGGAATAAATGAAGGCAATCAGGAAGAGAAGGAGAACCAAGAGCGCGAGGAGATGGAGTTCCATGTTTTGTGTGAAGGCAGAGAAGTATATATAGATACTGGAAAGTTAAAAGGATTAAACGAAATAGTAGAGTACTGCAAAGACCACGAACGGAAACACAATCGTAAAGACAGCTCCGTAACGGTTCACCTGTTTGGTGTAGTCCACATGCTTCCAGAATTCTTCGTCAATGTAAATGAGAGTTGTGGCTACAAGCGAAGAAGCTAGGAAGCCATATACAGAAATCATAATTTTGTCTATCAAGATAAGGGAGGGCAGCGGCGGCAGCGATGTGGTTTGGCTCAGGTGGAACATTACTGCAGAAATCAGTGTGCTGGTGCCAAGTCCTAATCTGTGAGTAATCTTATCTGCTTTGAAGAAAAACGAAAGCCCAGAGACAATGCAGAAAATTATCGGGGGAAGCATGAGCTTAGCAGCGGTTGCCCCAGCATCTCGCACAAGCTTCACCTCAAAAACAACTCTGGAGTAGGTCTCACCCCAGGGATATTGGTGGTCTTCAACATGGATTTCCGCACCCTCTATCCTCCAGCCAGGTACACTCAGAGTGTTATCAAATCCAGATAAATCACCACTTACTCTGTAGGAAATTATCGAGTTGTTGTTTTTTGCATCTTCAATTATGATAGGTAGATACTGAGCATCAAACGGATAATTTGTAAATTCTGGGGACATATACAGGTTCGCCTGGATTCTGTACCATACCTCACAGGAGTCATTAGAAATGCTTTCAAAAATTTTCTCTTTGGATGCGGCCCTGCCATTGATGAACTCAAATGAAAGAGGGGATATACTGGCATTTTCCCATTTGAAAACCAGATAGAAGTCAGCCACAAAAGTTCCCTTTGCTAGATCAAAATTTCCAATTGAAAGCTGGTAAATGCCCACTTCTATGTTTCCGTTGACTGCTGTAGGAGCAATTGATTTCGACTCTATTTCGCCATTAGTAACACCAGCTAAGGATGCAAAAGCGAGTGCCAGCAACACCATTCCGAATAAAACTCGGTTTTGTAACATGAAAATGGGAAAAGCAAAAGAGGATAATATGGTTTGCGTTAATCAAACAAAAATGGTATATATTCTAAAGGTTATCACCTCATCGCATGCGGAAAATAAAGAGCGGAGTGCCAGGGCTCGACGAGATTCTGGACGGGGGCTTGAACGAATTTTCTACCACTACAGTCATAGGGTGTGCGGGTGCGGGTAAAACTACATTTGCTCTGCAATTTATCAAAAAAGGATTGGAGACGGGAACTGAAGGAATTTTTATCACCCTTGATGAAAACAAAGAACAGATAATTAAGGAAGCAGTGGCGATGGGATGGGGCGAAATCCTTGACTATCTTGATGAGGAAAAACTTGTATTTATTGATGCAACAGGCAAAGAATTTACAAATTTCATAAAAAAGGAACTGCCCGACTTTGTAGCTACATGGCGTGGTGCAGGTGCAAGAATTGCAATTGACCCACTTACCCCTGTAATCTGGGCAACCAAAGACCTCTATGAACAACGAGAACTTCTTAGCTTTCTGATGAAGGAAACCAGAAAGATTGGCACGGTTCTTTGCACGCTTGAGGAACATGGACCAGCTGGAAATCTTACCGGTGCTGAGACAGTACTTCCCATGTATTTGGCGGATTGTGTGATTCATCTAAGATACAGACCTCTAGAGGTAAAACCCTACAGAACACTAAAGGTGATCAAGTACCGTTCTTCCAGACACAGCGAGAACGCTCACCACTACAGATTCATAAAAAACATAGGTCTGGTGGTTCTCCGCAATACTGGAGAAAACATTCTCAGTGGAAAACTCCCGGAATCTACGAGAATGGAAATAATCCGTGAACTCGGTGTTCTTCCAAAGGAGAAACAGGCGAAGTTGGCAAAGTTGTTGGACGCTCTCACGATGAAGGATATTGAAGGAATAGAACTTGGAGTATTTATTGAAAGGTTGAAAGAATATTTTGAGTAGGGTTAACATGCGTGGTATTGGAAAGAGTTTGCAAAAAAAATACGATGAAATAACAAGTGAGAAACACATCGAGACCCTCGCGGTCTTGGAAACTGTGGTTAACTATCCCTGCTTGAATCCAACTAAAATTGCAGAGAAACTGGAAGCAAAACAAAGTACAGTACGCTGGTACCTGAGAAAACTAGAAGGAAAAAAATTGATAGTAAGTGTAAGAATTGGTGGAAAAATTTTGTATTACGGAAGTGATTTTGTAATCCCTGAAGATGTAGAGGATCTTGCGCTGCTCCAAAATCCAGATATGCACACCATTCTGGCTAGGGTCGCAAATGCTCATGGAATCTCCAAAAGGGGAATTCTTGAGAGCATACCAATGGAACAACCATCCAAAGCGTATGTATATATCCAGCATCTTGAGAACCTTACGGATAAGGGCTTTGTTCGTGTGCTCAAGGACAAAAAGATGAATTATTATTATCTTACTGACAAGCTCTTCCAACTTTACAAGAAATATGCAGAAAGGGAGGGAAAGGTTTGCAGGCCAATAGTGCGGAAGCTAAATACAATTTTGCCAGAAGTGCAACCAGGAGCCACTGCAACCCTCAAAGAAATGAATTTCAAGGAAGGAGGTATGTTAATTATTATAACTTCGCCCATTAACCAACGAGTTCAAATAGATTACAAACTTCGCCTTAACCCACTGTGGTCCTACCAGGAGATTATTCAACCTGAATGATTTTAAGGTTTTTATTCAATCTGCATCCTGCGTCCCCTACAATGCTCACAATTCTGTATTTTTCATTTGGCTCATTGAGGAGAGGATTGCATTTTCTGTAATGTTCGCAGTCCAATTCCTTGCATGGATTTTGTTCAAGTGTCACTAAACTACCTTCAATTGCCTTTGAACTAGGAATGCAGCGCTCAATTGGCACTTTCTCAACCTCTACAATTGTAATTGTGCGTTCGTGGACTTTACACTCATGGGTTTTATCTTTCCGCACCGCGGTAATAGTGTATGCCTTCCCCTTTTCAAGATTTATGCATGCGTTCTTATACCTGCAGTCCCTGCACTCGTTCACTGGCCCAGCATAAACGAAAACATAACCCTCTTTTGCCTGGTTGCTTCCGACAGCCGTAATTATGCTCATGTTCTCACCTCATATCACTCCTGTCACCCTCGCAACTTTTTCAGCAGCATCTGGGGCTAAACCTTTATCACCCAGAATTGTGTATCTGTCTGGTCTTACCTTGTTTGCATTCACAAGAGCTGTGATTATTTCCTCTTTGCTCACACCCAGTTCTACTGCAGTTGTAGGTGCACCAATGGTTTTTAGTGCATCCCTTATCCGACGCCAATCTCCGCCATGGAGATACATCATCATGATTGCACCCACACCACATTGCTCCCCATGTAAACCCTTCCCATGCGTTACTGCATCAAGTGCATGGGAAAACATGTGCTCTGACCCACTTGTAGGTCTTGAACTGCCAGCTACACTCATTGAAATGCCTGAGATGATCATTGGTTTAATAGCAAGCCAAACACTCTCCTCTATGTTGGGCTTGATCAGGTTAGCATTTTCTATTATAGTTTCGGCAGTAAATTCCGCAAGTGTAGCTGCTGTGCTGCTAAATTCCTCGTTCCTGAGACGAGAGGCAAGTTTCCAGTCAAGAATCGCAGTGAGATTTGCAATTACATCAGCGCAACCCGATGCAAGAAAACGAAACGGAGATTTTACAATCACTGCACTGTCAGCTACGACCCCCAATGGCACATTTGCATCTACTGAAATTGAGATTCCATTGGTTTTGAGTGATGCTCTTGGTGAAGCAATTCCATCATGGGATGCTATTGTCGGGACAGAAATAAATGGTACTCCAAGTTCTGCAGAACATACCTTGGCAATATCTATCTTGCTTCCACCGCCAACACCGACAAGAAATGCTGCTCGAGTTTCCAGTGCCACTTTCTTCATTTCGTCAACATTATCCCGTGTTGCTTCACCTGCGATTGCTAGATGCACATCAAATTTTTCTGCGGAGAGATAATCCAGGACTGGCTTACCTGCAAGGCTCTCTGACTTCTTTCCAGTAATTATTAGACCTATCTGTCCCAGCTCAAAATTTCTAGCCAATTTTCCGATTTCAGAGAGCACCCCATGCCCTGCAAGCACTGCTCTGGGAAATATCATCGCTTTATTCTTTGTGAACTCCATTATCATCTCTTAACCCTTCAGAGGTTAAATTCTTTTCGCTTTCATGAGATGGAAAAGTATATTAGGTCTTTCGGTAATTAGCAACCATGAGTACACCGATTCCGTTGTGTCAGTATTGCAAAACGCCTCTCTTATGGTTGGGTGAGACAAACCAGTGGTATTGTCCAAAATGCAGGATTTACCCTTTTATCCAGAAAAAGGATGAGCTCTCGGCCGCATTTGAGAATATCACATCCTCAAATACATATTACTGTCCACACTGTGGACAGCCCTCTCTTGTGTGGTATCCTCAATATCAAAGATGGTACTGCTTTGTGTGCAGGAACTACAAATAAGAAGGTACAAAGCAGTATCTCCGAAAGATGCTGGCTAAAATTTAAAAATTGATGCCAGTATGCAAAGCTCCTGATACATCTTTCTTATAAATTTTCAAACGGGTCTTTCAAAATTCCACCGAGGCATAGAAAGTGTTAAATATTTAAGATATCTTATAGATATCTCATGA